>VEQB01000112.1 GCA_018883485.1 Bacteroidota bacterium | reverse complement strand
TTCATATACAAACCAGAATTGAAATCTGTATTAAAATTTGGATCTCCTGTTTGCCCAATTGCCAGAGTAGTTAAATTGGCTCGCATATTTGAGATACTTGCGCGTATGCCGCCAGAAAATGTCCAACTCTCGGTTAATTGCACTTGGGTTGCAATATCAGCCTGTACCGTTACCGTATTTGATGGGCCAATTTTATCATTGTAAATACCTCCAGCTAGTCCCAAATTCTTTCGCAAACGAGTATTTGCAAAAATAGAATTTGTTGTAGGAGCCCCGTCCATACCTAACCATTGTTTCCTAGTTAATACGCCCACCTGATTATTATCCTGCACACCTGCTTGCGCTGGATTTAAGATGGTAGAATTAAAAATATATTGCCCGTAAGTTGGGTCTTGCTGAGCCATCAGTTGGTTAATACCCAACATAAAACTTAAACTTATTAGTATGCGTTTCATTTTCTTTTGGTTCAATTATTATTTACTAATATATACATAACCCGAAATTGCTTTAGCCCCAACCTCTAGCTCCAGTACGTAAAAATAAGTTCCACTAGGTAATGGAATATTTTCGGAGCTATTTGCCCCTGTTTCAAGTGTCCCTTTCCAAGTATTCTTATATCCGCGTTCTTCAAATACCACTGCGCCCCAACGGTTGTAGATTCTTAAATAATTATCTGGGAATTTTTCTACGCCATCAATTACAAAACCATCATTAATTCCATCATTATCCGGCGAAAATCCTGCTGGTACAAAAACATCCTGCTCACATTTTTCTCTGCTATATTGTACAGAATAAGTACTCTGAACCTTACAACCATTTGAATCGGTGGCGGTTAACTGGTAGGAATTAGATGGAAGGTTTATTAAATTAATTGTTGTATCACCTGTATTCCATAAGTATTTATATGGCGCAATACCACCTGTAATTAATAAACTTATACTTCCATCCGTTGATGTTTTACAAGTTGCATCGGTAAGTTGATCTAAGCTTAATAACAAAACGCTTGGTTCAGTTAAACTTACAACCTTTTGCGTTTTACAGTTATTTGTATCTGTTACAATAACCGTATATTTTCCAGCAGCTAACTTATCTTGGTTCTTCAATATACTGCCATTACTCCATAAATAGGAATAAGGCGTGGCTCCACCTGTTACGGTTAGATTTATTGCGCCATCTGTGTTACCATTACATTTTGGATCAAACGCAAATACTATAACTGAAATAGCAGCCAAACTATCTTTCACTGCAATTTTTGCATTTATTTGGGTTTTCAGAGAATCTGTTATTGTAGCTGTGTACAAGCCTGCTTTTAAATTTCTGGCAGTGGAACCTATTTGTATTGGAATTGTATTCCATGAAATAGTGTACGGTGCTAAACCCCCAACAACATTTATTTTAATAGTCCCAGTTGAATCACCAAAACAAATTACATTGGTAATAAGTGTATCTTGAACCATTAATTGTGGGTAGGTGTTAATTATTAAATATGCATTTGTACATAGTACAGGAACCATCCCCGAATCACAAACAGAATAATACACCGTATCAGTTCCATTCCATGCCGAATCTGGTGTGTAGGTTAAGGTTCCCAAAATGGTATCGGCCACCGTTACCCCATGCAAACCTTGTTGAATTATTTTCAAAGAGGCCCTATTAATATTACCATCAATATCAAAATCATTGTTTAAAACAGAAACGCTTACAGGTGTTCTATTTGCTGTAACAGTATCATCATTAAAGCCTATCGGTCCAAATGCATCTACTACTATTATTATCCAAGTAGTATCACTTAACAAAGTATAGGTAGTATCTTGTAGCGTGTAGGCCATCATATAAATACCAGCAGCTGTTTTAGATTTAACAGAAATAAATCCTGTTGCTGTATCCAATACAATATTTGAAGTGCTTGGCATAACAACAGTGCTAATTCTACTCAAGAAACTCGATGCAACCGAGCCATTAAGGGAATCATTAATCAATACAGAAATAAGGTTGGCTTGCCCCAAATATCCATTTACATTTGCACTATCTCGTAGGGTTGAGATTAAACCAAAATACACCTCTATTTTTACAAGTGCCGTATCCCTGTTGCTTGTATTGAATGTATCTGCAATGGAATAGGTTATAAAATAAGTACCTGCAGGCGTACCAGGTGCAACGCTTACTAAGCCGGTTAATGTATCTAATACTACGCTCCCATTACCAGATGGTGTAATAAGATTTATGGCAACGTTAGTTGAAGTTGCAAGCAAACCATTGATACTATCATTACCTAATACAGATATTATATTGGCCGAACCAAAAAATCCATTTACACCTGCCGAATCATCTTGCGCCAAAATCTTTGGCGCATCCACATAAATAAAAACCTCAGCGGTATCACAATTAGATGTGTTTAAAGTATCACATACGCTGTATTGCATGCTGTATAATCCCTTTGGAATAATTTTACCAGCACTTACCCAACCCGTTAACGTATCAATGGTTAATAAGGAATTTCCAAATGGTGCCAAAACTTTCATTTTAATTTTTGTGGCAACCAAGGCAACACCTCCAAAACTATCATTGGCATAAATATTAATTAAGTTAGTTGAACCCAAATAACTATTAACGCTTGCCGTATCGTTTTTCAAAATAATACTTGGGCCAAGTACATTAATTGTAACTAATGCCGTATCACAATTTGCAGGATTTAACGTATCACAAATTTTATATATCAAACTATAGGTTCCTGCCAAGGTATTAGGCAATACAATAAGCTGCCCATTGCTAGTATTTAAAATAATATTTGAACTACTAGCCGAGGTAACCGTGCTAATATAAACTCGCCCAACAGCTGTTGGAGTGCCCGCAATACTATCATTTAATACTACATTTAACAGATTTAAATTACCTGCGTATCCATCCACAGATACCTTGTCTGAATTAGCAAAAATTGGTGGTGCATTAATTTTAATATATACCCACGCTGTATCCTCGTTTCCAATATTTAAAGTATCAGCAATTTTGTATTTAATTGCATAAACTCCAGAAGGAATAGCTGCGCCAACAGAAACAACACCCGTGGTATCATTTAACTTAATTTTGCTTGAACTAGCAGCTATCAAAGTTGTAATTTTAACCGAACCAATAGAAATTCTAGTTGCATTTAAACTATCGTTTGTTAACACATTTAATAAACTGTCAATGCCATTATAATTAAAAACATTACCGGTATCATTTGTAGCTACAATAATTGGGCTTTTCACTCGAATAGAGTCTATTGTGCTATCGCAGTTATTTTTATTTAAAGTATCACAAATTTTGTAGCTTATAGTGTATAATCCTGCAGGCACTCGCGGAGCAACCCTAATAATTCCTGTGGTATCATTTAAGGTAATTCCAGCATGACCTGCCTGAGCCAAAACTGTTATTCTTACTTCAAGCGGATTTACAAGCTTTCCATTTAAGCTATCATTAGCTAACACATTTAACAAACTGGTATCACCTGTAAAGCTGTTCACACTTGCATTATCTGCGCTCGCTATTATAGATGGGGGAAGAACTTCTATTCTTGCAGTGGCGCTATCGCAATTACTTCTATTTAATGTATCACAAATTTTATAATTAATTGTGTATAAACCTGCCTTTGTTCTTGGTTGAACGCTTATAACTCCTGTTGCGGTATCTAAAATAATTCCTGAATTTAATGAGGGGGCTAAAACACTAATAAGCACTTCTCTAAATCTAATGCCACTATTATTAATGCTATCATTTAACCACACTGTAGCGGCAGATAAATTCCCTGTATATCCATTAACAATTATGGTATCATTAACTGCATCAACAGGGGCAGCCAATATTTTGATAATAACAAGGGCACTATCACAATTGCCTGGATTTAAGGTATCGCATATTCTATACCTTATAGCATAGTTGCCAATACTCATCCTTGGGTTAACCTCAATAAAGCCAGTAGATACATTTAAATTCACCCCTGCATTTCCAGAACCAGCTATAATACTAATTGTTACAGCTCCTATGCTAATTGGTATTTGATTTAAACTATCGTTAGCCAATACATTATAATTACTACTACTTCCTGCATACCCATTTAAGTTAGCCGTATCAGCCACTGCTCTAATTGGCGGTGCCAATACAGTTATATAAACCAGTGAAGTATCGCAATTACCTATATTTAAGGTATCACATATTCTATATTCAAAAGAATAAACACCTGCAGGTACGTTTGGCAATACACTAACAACTCCTGTTGCCGTATCTAAACTAATGCCAGTAACAGTGGTGCTTGTTGTTTTTAAAAGACTAACTCTCCCTGGGCTCACACCTAAACCATTTAAAGAATCATTAGCCAAAACATTCAATAAACTCGTATTCCCAATAGCACCATTTACAAAACCATTATCGGTGCGAGCCACAATAATTGGAGAGGTAACATTTATTGAAACTTCTGCAGTATCAAAATTACTTGGGTTCAAGGTATCAATAAGCATGTATTTAAATGTATACAAGCCAGCCATAATTGGAGCACTTACACCCACTATACCAGTGGTAGTATCTAATGAAATTCTCGAATTAGTGGGTGCTGCATAAATGGTTAATTTAATAGCACCAATATTAATTGCAGTGCCATTTAAACTATCATTTGCAAATACATTTAATAAACTCATATTTCCGTTATACCCATTAACGTTTGCAAAATCGTCCGTCGCTTTAATAATTGGTGCAGTTACTATTACCGTTACAATTCCTGTATCGCAACTCAATGGGTTTAGCGTATCACAAATTTTATACTCCAATGAATAGACACCTGCTGGTGTTTTAGGAGCAATACTTATCATTCCTGTGCTCAAGTTTAAACTTAAATTAGGATGGCTTGCCGCACTATTTAGGCTTAAAAAAACATTGGTTAATGTTGCACGAGTATTATTTATACTATCATTTGCCAGAACACTAATAATATTATTTGCACCTGTATATCCATTAACAATAGCATCATCATTGTTAGCAATAATTGGTGGAGCCAAAACATTAATAGTTACTAAAGCAGTATCACAATTACTCGTATTCAAGGTGTCGCAAATTCTGTAAACATAGTTATACACTCCTGCTGGGGTATAAGGAAAAATACTTATTCGCCCAGTAATGGTGTTTAAAATAATCCCTGGTTCGCTCGGACTTGTAAGTACGGTTAAAGTAACTCTGCTAGATGTAGGTAAAATGGAATTTATGCTATCATTTGAATATATATTTAGAATATTTATAGCTCCAACATAACCATTTATAGCAACATAATCTGGGTTTGCAACAATAAGTGGCGCATTTACTGTTATATAAACAATACTTGTATCACAATTACTAGGGTTTAATGAATCGCAAATACGGTAAACAATGCTATACAACCCTGCGCGCAAAAATGGATCAATAGATACATTACCAGTACTTATATTCAAGGTGATTTTTGAACTTGATGCAGGAGTAACAATACTTAAATTTACCCTCCCCAATGTTGCCATTGACAAATAAAAGCTATCATTACCCAAAACATTCAATAAATTAACTGCACCATTATAACCATTTACATCTGAGACATCGGGGTTTGCTACAATTACCGGCGTGCTTACTAATATGGTAATTAATGCTGTATCGCAATTACTAGCATTTAGCGTATCACAAATTTTATAGTTTATAGTATAGATGCCTGCTGGTGTTAACGAAGCAACACTTAATACGCCAGTCGATAAATTTAAGCTAATACCTGCATTTCCAGACCCTGTTACAATGCTTATATTTACCGATGATGGATTAGCTAAATTGCCATTTATGCTATCGTTACTAAATACATTAAAGACAGAGGTATTTCCTGCCAAACCATCAACAACAGCAAACTCAGAATTAGCAACAATAGGTGGAGCCGAAACATAAATTGTAGCAAAAGAACTTGCACAATTAGATAAATCGGAGGTATCACAAATACTATATGAAATTACATAAGTTCCAGCTGCAATACCCGCCATAACACTTATATTACCTGTTGCGGTATCTAATAATATTTTACCATTTGGAATACTACTGGTAACTTTCATTGCCGAACCAACTATGGCTAGGTTATTGAATGAATCATTTAAAAATATATTAAGTAAATTAGCATTACCTACGTAACCATTAACAAAAGCAGAATCTGGCAAAGCACTTATTGGAGCAGGTGGTGGAGGTGGTGCATAAAATTTATTACTGGCTGATAAACCATTCGGTTGAACTTTAAATTCTACAGAATTTTTGCTATCAAAATGCCTTACTGTTGAACTCGATTTCAAATTAAGAAGTGCGCCAAAACTTATATCTACTTTCTCTGCTAATGCAAAATTCTGAAAAGGCATAAGAAGAGATACTAAAACAAGAATTGCACAACTAAATTCTCTATTGAAAATTCGATATTCCATATCTTTTTTTATATTCATGGTTGACTATGGTTATTGTATTTCAAGTAGGTAAAGGTATTATTTCTTTATTAATATAAGATGTTTTAAACACCTAAAAATCAAATTACAGCTCGTAAATTGTGGATAACTCAAGGTTTTTTACTTTCTTAAAAAAAACTTAATTTTCATATTTCATATCAAAGATAATTCGCCTAATCGTCAATAAAAACAAGCCTTAAAAGAGTTTTGAAAACAAAAAAATAAATTATTTTATTTAATATTAAAATTATAGGAATTGCACTCAATTAGTATCCCAATTACTAACTACCGCAATCATTTCAACTTCAATTTATTTTATAACGAGAGGATATTTTTGAGCAAAAAAATGAAATCAAATTGTTTTTAAAATTCAATAAAATCAAGCTTTAAGACATATTCTCTATTGGCTGTTAATGATAAATGAGAAGTTTAAAATTTGACTTAAACCAAGAGTAAGTTAAAAAAAGTGTTATATTTTTAGGATAATAAACATTCACAAATCCTTGAACAAACATGGCAACATCCTTTTGCTGCTTAACAAGTTAGAAAAAGCGAACGAAATGTAGCGTAAAGTTAATGTTTCTATACATTTTGCAAATAAGCTTGCATATTTCCAGAAATATTTAAAATCTTTAAATACATTTGTTTGAGTATTTAGTTTAGCAACAATTTAATCCCACACTTTCTAAAGCTTCGGTTCAAAAAGATTAATCTGGCTTGGTAGCGTCTCATTAAGTGTGTAAACTCAAAAAGTTGTTCTAGAAATTTTTGGACCCCGTTAAGGAAAAGGTCGAAAAAATTTATGGAAACAACTTTTTGCATAACTTTATAT
>VEQB01000536.1 GCA_018883485.1 Bacteroidota bacterium | reverse complement strand
AGATGATGTGTTGTACACAGGCAGAACCATACGCGCCGCCTTAGAAGCAATTAATGATTTTGGCAGGCCAGATAAGGTAGAGCTGCTTGTTTTGGTAGATAGAAAATACAGCAGAGACTTACCTATACATCCAGATTATGTTGGCATAAAAGTAGATACCCGCGCCCATGATAAGGTAAAGGTAGAATGGAAAGACAATAGCAAGAAAGATCAGGTAAGTATAATTACCACAGAAAGAGAATAAAACAGACGCAATGAAGAAGTTTTCGCAACGGCACCTACTTGGCATCAAAGACCTCAGTTCAGCAGATATACAGTTGGTGTTTGAAACCGCAGATAATTTTAAACAAATCATCAATAGGCCCATTAAAAAAGTGCCTTCTTTGCGAGATGTAACCATTGCCAATGTATTTTTTGAAAACTCTACCAGAACCCGTATCTCATTCGAATTGGCTCAAAAAAGATTAAGTGCCGATATTGTTAACTTTTCTGCCTCCTCCTCTTCTGTTTCTAAGGGCGAAACATTGATAGATACAGTAAACAATATTTTGGCCATGAAAGTAGATATGGTGGTAATGCGCCATCCTGCGCCTGGTGCCTGTCTATTCTTAGCCCAACATGTAAAAGCACAAATTATAAATGCAGGCGATGGCACACATGAGCACCCTACACAAGCATTGTTAGACGCCTACTCTATTCGCGAAAAATTAGGTTCAATAAAAGGGAAAAAAGTAGTTATTGTGGGCGATATAACCCATAGTAGAGTTGCCCTTTCTAATATTCTTTGTCTTAAAAAATTAGGTGCAGAAGTTATGGTTTGCGGGCCAACTACGCTTATACCCAAATACATTTCTTCGCTAGGAGTTATGGTTGAACACGACCTTATGAAGGCCCTTAACTGGTGCGATGTAGCCAATATGTTGCGCATACAACTAGAGCGACAAGACATAAAATACTTCCCTAGCTTAAGGGAGTACAGCATGTTATACGGTTTAGATAAAGAACGCCTAGATGCTTTGCAAAAAGATATAGTGGTAATGCACCCTGGTCCTATTAACCGTGGCGTAGAAATTACTTCAGACGTGGCAGATAGCAGACATAGTATTATTCTGGATCAGGTAGAAAACGGCGTTGCTACCCGCATGGCAATTATGTATTTGCTAGCTGGCCAAAAGCCTATATAAATATAAATTTTCTTAGCGGTTTGAACCAATATTACATCCCAAACTCTAGCACCTTATTCACCATATTGGCAGAACCCATAACCACTGGCACGCGTTGGTGAATTTCGGTAGGTTCAACATCTAATACACGCATAGTGCCTGTGGTGGCTATACCACCTGCTTGTTCGGCTATAAACGACATAGGAATACATTCGAATAATAACCTAAGTTTTCCATTTGGAGCCTTAGCTGTTGGCGGATAAATAAAAACTCCACCCTTTAATAAGTTTCGGTGAAAATCTGCCACCATTGAACCAATATAACGAGCGCTATAAGGACGAGAAGTAGCTTTATCTGTGCCCTTTACCCAAGCCAAGTAATTATTTAATCCTTCTGAAAATTCGCCTGCATTACCCTCATTTAAGGAATATACTTTGCCATCGGCAGGCGTTTTAATATCGGGGTGACTTAAACAAAACTCACCAATACTTGGGTCGAGCGTAAAACCATTAACCCCATTTCCTGTGCTATACACTAGCA
>VEQB01000535.1 GCA_018883485.1 Bacteroidota bacterium | reverse complement strand
GCCCTACCCTGGAGGCCCTTTAATAGATAGCAATGCAAAAAATGGAAAGGTAACTTTTAAATTCCCCATGCCACAAATTGCAGGTTTAGACTTTAGTTTTAGCGGGATTAAAACCGCTGTTCTTTATTTTTTGCAGAAAGAACTAAAGAATAACCCTCACTTTATCGAAGAAAATCTAGCTGATTTATGCGCCTCGGTTCAAGACGTAATTATAAAACATTTGTTAAAAAAGATTGAATTGGCAGCCAAACAAACTGGCATAAGCCAGATAGCAGTGGCAGGCGGAGTATCTGCAAATAGCGGCTTAAGGCAGGCAATTCTTGAAAAAGGCAATGAACTTCATTGGACAACCTTTATTCCTCCTTTAGAATATTGTACAGATAATGCTGCTATGGTTGGGATTGCTGCTTGGTATAAATTTCAACAAGAAAAATTTGAAAGCTTAAATATTGCTCCTTCTGCACGCTTGCATTAAAGTAGCTTTGGTGTATTTTGCAAAAAAAATCACCTTTGAAAACACTCATTCTAATGCGCCATGGTAAGGCTGTAAAAGAAACTACCTCCGAAACAGATTTTGAAAGAACCTTAGAAGAAAGAGGTAGAACAGAGGTTGCTTTTATGGCTTACCAGTTAAAGCATAGCAAAATCACCCCAGATTTCATTGTTTCGAGCCCAGCAAAACGCACCCTAAAAACAGCCGAAATTGTAGCTAAAGAATTTGGTCTAAATAAAACCCAATTGGAATTTGAATCTAATATTTATGATGCAGGATTACAAGATTTACTTCATGTGATTAGAGATTTTAACGACTCCTACTCAAAAATAATGTTAGTAGGTCATAATCCTTCTATCACAAGCATCGTTGGATTATTAACCCCCATTTTTCTTGAGCATGTACCTACTTCTGGGATAGTAGTAATTGAACTTAATATTTCTATTTGGAGAATGGCTCAGCCACAATGTGGTAAACTACTTTGGAGTAAAGGACCTAAAGATTGAGTTCGGCATAATGATTGTTTTAAACTCCGAAGCTTCAGCGTAGGAGTTGAGTTGAGGTAGTTTATTAAATTTAAAAGGATGAAAAAATTATTAATAGTATTATTTATAAGTGTAAGTGGAATTGCTTTGGGTCAAGACCTTCCTTTTAGCGGAACTAAAGATAAAAAAGCAGATTACTATTTTGGTGAGGCCTTAAAAACTTTTCAAACACAAGACTTTCAAAGGGCTTCACAATGGATAGATAAAGCTGTGGCTTTAGATCCAAATTTTATTGATGCTTGGATGTTAAAGGCCGAAATGAAAAGCATGGATGATAATTTTAAAGAAGCCATTGCTATTTATGAAAAAGTAAAATCTATAAATCCAGAATTTCCTATGAGTTATTACGGCGCTTCCAAAGCATATTACGCCCAAGGACGATATGAAGAAGCTTACAATGCTGCGGAAAAGTTTCTTACCTACCCAGATTTTTATAAGAAAAAGGATGGAATTACCAAAATAAAAAATAATGCTGCTTTTGGTAAAGAGGCTATTCAATCACCAGTACCTTTTAATCCCATTAATTTAGGCAACAAAATTAATTCTGCAGATAATGAATACTTCCCTGGAATTCCAGCAGATGATCAAACCCTTATCTTCACCAGATTAATAAATGGAAGAAATGAAGATTTTTATATAAGTACCAAGCAGGGAGAATCCTATTC
>VEQB01000534.1 GCA_018883485.1 Bacteroidota bacterium | reverse complement strand
ACCTTATTCCCTGCAGCAGAATTTTTAACAGCCAACGATTTACAAAAAATTACCAATAGGCCTAACGTGGGTGGTTATTCTGCAGATGTTAACGGTAACTTTAACTACCAACCTACCCGTAATTTTAATGTGAGATTAGGTTATTATGGAAATTATAACCAAGGCACTAACTGGAGTTCATTTCACTATTTGTTAAATTCTGCCAACAATTCTTTTTCTAGAGCATATACTGTAAGAACCTACCTTCAATTGACGCAAACCTTTAAAACAGATGATAAGAAGGATGCTGCTTCAGACAAGAAATCAACTTCTAATATTTCTAATGCATATTACTCTGTGCGTTTGTCTTATGAAAGAGGTTTTGGCGAACAAATGGATGAAACCCATAGGGATGATATCTTCAATTATGGTTATGTTGGTAAATTTACTACCTACCAAACTCCTGTTTATACGCGCGTTATTAAGGGTTTAAACGAGAAGCCAGATAGCTTTTACAATAATGGTAATCCAATTTATTTAACAGACTATTATCGTCAAGCTGGTTATGTAGATACAGCCTATACTTTTGAACAGAGTGATAAAAACTTAGTAAGAGGTAACTATACCCGTTCGGTTTATGACTTCTTTGGTAGAGATAATATTAATAATTTAGGAGCACTTCGTCAAGTAGGTGGTTTAATTAACGGGGATAACCCTAATGGTATTTATTCTAATATGTGGGGTAATGTAGGGGCAAATCAAACAGGTTATTCCAAATCTATGAATGAGACATTTAATCTTTACATACAAAGTGAATTTACCATAGCTCCAAAATCAAATCCCAAGGCAAAGCATGAAATTCAAGTGGGTTTAAATTATGAGCAACAGTTTAGAAGAAGCTATGGTTTAAATGCAAATGGACTTTGGTCATTAATGCGTTTATACGCTAATAGGCAGTTTGCAGGTTTAGATTCAAACAAGGCATTCTTAAAGTTCGACGAAAATGGGGTGTTTCAGGATACAGTTAATTTAGGTAGAAAAATTGTAACCTCAGATCAAACTAATTTTGACAGAAATTTACGTGCTAAATTAATGGCCAATGGTGCCTTAGATGCTAATGGAAATCCTATTAATGAAGAAAGCTTTTTAGATGTTAACTCTTATGCTCCGTCTGTTTATTCTTTAGATATGTATAATGCAGATGAATTACTTAACAACGGTAATTCGATTGTAAGTTATAGTGGTTATGACCATTTAGGAAACGTAAAAAGAGGAAGAAGGCCAAGTGTAGATGATTTCTTAAATGATCCAGCAAGAAGAGCATTACCATCTTACCAACCGATATATTTTGCTGCTTGGATACAAGATAAGTTTGTATTTAAGGATTTAATTATGCGTGTGGGCTTGCGTTTAGAGCGTTTTGATGCTAATCAGCCTGTTTTAAAAGATGCTTATAGCACTGTGCCAATCTATACTGTTGGAGAGGTTAAGAATGCTGCCGACCAAAATATAAGAGACTTAGCTGCACTTATTCCTAATAATATGGATAATGATTTTGCAGTATATGTAAATCGTGATCCAAACCAACAGGTAAGTAGTTTATCTGGTGCTAAATTAGTGGGTTACCGTGATGGCAACCGTTGGTTTGATGGCAATGGTAATCCTATTACCGATCCTCAGCAAATTGCGCGTGATGGAAAAACAAATCGTAATACGCCATTATTG
>VEQB01000533.1 GCA_018883485.1 Bacteroidota bacterium | reverse complement strand
GCAGTGCTCGATTGGCTTGGGAAAAAGTTGGCTATTGGCGGTAATACTGGGCCGCCGCCACCCGATGGCGGAGGGGCACTCCAAATTTGAATCTCCCTAAAATTAGGATTTGAATTTTGACCTGTACCCATTTGAAAATTTGTAATTCGAATACGAGTGGTGCCAACCGTAGGAAAGTTAATTTCATTTTCACAATTTGCTTGGCTCAAATTAGAAAAAGTAAAATGATTTACCCATGCAGCGCCATTCCATGTTTGAATAACACCTCCTGTTAAGAACCTGCCTGTTGTTTGGGCATGATGAAGGGTAATTCTATTTGTAAAAATAGTAGTTGGCCAAACCCACGACATCCATTCTGTTTGATCAGGGGGTCCGGTTGTCCATACGAATGCCTCTTGTACCCCACAAGCAGGAATATTATTATTGTTAATGTTAAACCACTGCCACGGTGCTTGTGCGGCTCCAAATGCATCCACTGTTGCAGTTAATGCGAGGTTTGTTTGTGCCTTAACTTGCAAAGTAAAAAACACTACCACCAAAAGTAATAGCAGTTTGGGCAAATTGAAAATGTTCAAAAATTTTGTAATTTTATTTTTCATAGAAAAAATATTTAATGTAAAACTAAAGAAGTTAGACAACAATTTCCAGAAAAAATATTAAAAAAGGGGAGAATTGGTTACCCAATTCTCCCCTATCTTAATAATTTGACATTCTAAAGACCTAATCCACCTGAATTTTCTTCATATAAACTTTCTCACCAGCCTCTACCTTTAAAAGGTAAATGCCGCTAGGCTGTTTGCTTAAGTCTATCTCTTGCGATTGTAATATCTTACCATTTAAACTTTCTGTAAGGATAGATTTTCCTAGTAAATCTAACACTGTCACTATAATATCTTTATCCATTTTATCCACTAATCTTAAATATAATTTACCAGAAGTTGGATTAGGATAAACACTCATGATAGCTTCAATATTCATTACTTCAGAAACAGAAGCTGGTCCCTCAGGTAATACATTTACCGTTCTTATTGCTGCAGGAGAAGAGTTTCCTGATAAATCAGTTGCAACATAATTTACACTGTAAATACCAGGCGAATTTCCAAACCAATTTCCTTGAGAATTTCTTGGTAAAGAACTCGTTATAACTAATAACTTATTGGCACGAATAATTGAATCTGAATCAAAATTATCTTCAATTACTACATTAGCATCTTGGTACTCTTTCCAACGATCCAAGTTAACAGTAGTTATACCAAGTAAATTTACAACTGGGTGCGATATGTCTCTTACCTGAACCAATCTGCTTACAGAATCTTTATTACCCGATGGATCTGCGCAGATATACCAAATCGTATAATTGCCAATTACATTAACGTTTACTGTTCCTTTCTTAGTAACTACCAGGGTATTCTTTGGCCAGAAGTTATCTCTTACATCTACACCTGGATCTACAAATGGGACTTTAACACTCCAGATTAAAGGGTTAGCTCCCAAAATTGCTAATTCTGGCGCTTTGGTATCTTTTACCTCAACTCTTACAACCGTTGTGCTACTTGTGTTGTTTGAGTTATCTTTTGCCGTATAACTTACATTGTAATTACCTACTTGGTTTACATTTACCGTTCCTACTATCGTTACCGTTACAAAATCCTTGTTCCAATAGTTATCTCTTATATCTACTATCTTGGTTAAATCTATGGCCGTTC
>VEQB01000111.1 GCA_018883485.1 Bacteroidota bacterium | reverse complement strand
TCTCAATATCATGTATTTTATAGCGGTCGGCCTGCATTTTGGGGGTAATATCAATCAAAACCCCATCTAGTCTAACCTTGGTAAAACCTTGCTTTCTAACTTGCTCAAAGAGCTCTCTATAATGACCTTTTCTTCCTTTTATAAGCGGGGCAAGGATTGAAAACTTTTTTTGTTCAAACCGTTCTATGATAGAGGAAATAATTTGCTCTTCGGAGAAGCGAACCATTTTTTCTCCTGTTTCATAGCTATATGCATCTGCGGCACGTGCGTACAAAAGACGCAAAAAATCATAAATTTCTGTAATGGTTCCAACGGTAGAGCGAGGGTTCTTGTTAACCGTTTTTTGTTCAATTGCAATCACAGGAGAAAGCCCATTTATCTTGTCTACATCTGGTCTTTCCATGTTGCCAATAAACTGGCGAGCGTAAGCTGAGAAGCTTTCCATATAGCGTCGTTGCCCCTCAGCAAAGATGGTATCAAAAGCTAAAGAGGATTTACCACTGCCACTTAAACCTGTAATAGTAACCAGCTTATTCCTTGGAATATTAACATCAATATTTTTAAGGTTATGCTCCCTAGCCCCTAAAATTTCAATAATTTCATCTTGCACCGTTTCAATAGATTCAGCAGGGTTCTTTTTGTTCTTTTTAGCCATTAGTTACATAACAATAAACTTGCATTTGAGTTCTGCATATTTCAAATTAGATATATCCTTTCATAGCATATACTAATAAACCAATCCACTCTTTAAGCAGGTATGTCCATATTTGCAAGCCTCCATAATTAGGAATGAGGGTATTTAATATAGTATCCTTTGCCCTTATACTTCTTAAATCACTGCTATATGCAGTTACTTCAAATCCTTGTTTTTGAAAGCATTTACGCGCTCTATACATATGGAAGGCAGATGTTACTAAGAGGTATCTTTTCTGTTGCCAAGCAGTATTTTTCATTGTTAACATTTTAGCTGTAAAGGCTGCATTTTGGTAGGTATTCATAGATTTGGTTTCTATCCAAATTGCAGAATCTGGTATACCACATTTTACCATAAACTCTTTGCCTAACTTAGATTCAGGTTCATAATCGCCAAAAATAGTATCCGAACCTCCAGTATAAATAATCCGTTTTGCAAAGCCACGTTTATATAAATCTATGGCTTGCAACATACGATCATTACCATCGCTAAAATTAACACGTAACTGCTCATCAATTTTATAACTAGCAGCAAAACCAGAAGGGACCAAAATTGCATCAAAACGATCGGTTTTTTCTAAAACAATTGGTTCTACCTCATACCAGCCCATAACTGTTTGTGCAATGAAAGGATTGGTAAAAAACAATAATAATCCAAAGGCCCAATAAACATAAACCTTAATACGGGTTAATAAATAAATGAGAAGCAATAAAATAATAATACTTACTGGCGCTACCATGCCGTACAAAACTTTTGAAAGAAAATAAAACATTTTAAACGCTCATTAAATATTGATAATAAATAAGTCCTAATAGTAAAAGTAAAAATGATATTTCATTGAACCATTTCCAAGAATTACGCACATAAAAGTTAGCCAAGATAAAGCTAAGTGGAATTGCTAAATAGCTTAATCCTAGCTCAAAACCATAATCACCCGCAAAAAGTGATATTATCCCAAAGGGAAGCATAATTCCTATCATTAATTGCACCCTTCTTGCTTTAACTTTATTTCGAAAAAAGTTTGACTGAAGTTGAAATAACGAAACAACTAGTATTGGTAATAATAAAAACCATATAAAACTTTTTTCCCAGGTAATGCCAATAGGTTTTAAAAAGCTTTTATCTATGGTATATTGCCAGAGTTCTAGAAGTTTTCCTTGGTTATCGTTTAGGAATAAAATTGCAGTTAAAAAGTAAACAGGCAGCGCCATTCCTAGCAAGGCCACTAACAAATGCCTTATATTAAAACTTGCCATATAGAGCACACTTAATAAGATAAAAGGCAAATAAATGATTAGGTCAAAATCGAATAACAAACCTAAGCCCAACATCATACCAGCATCCAACACAGGAAAAATAGGTTTAGGAGCCTCATATAGGTAACAAAGCCTATAAACAAGAAGGATAAGAAAAGTATTGGCAATAAGCTGTGGTGTAAGTTCTAACTGATTTGGATAAAGACTGCATAGCAATATAAAAAACAAACCTGGCATTACAGATTCTTTGTAAATTATTTGCTGGGAAGCCGCAATATAATTGATGAAAAAGGCTTGTATTAATACTAAAATCCCTGCAACCAAAGCGCTTTGCCAGGCCAATGGCGCATTTAAGCTCATCCACTTAAAAAGCCATTGTGCTAAAGGCGACATAGATTGTTTTGTGGCATCCGAAAATCCAACAAAACCAGCCAAACGCATGCCAATGCCCAATAGTACAAAACTTATTAAGGCAAACAAGGTATTTGATCTAAATAGTTGTAACAAAACTCAAAAATTAACTTTGACCAAAGTAAATAATTTATCTTTAATGGTAGATGCTACCAAAGTGGATGCCGCTGTTTGCTTGGCCTCCGAAGGAATGATAGCAATTGCAAAACTAGTGTTCTTTATTAAAATTTTCTCTTCTGCCTTTCCTTGGTAATTTACAGAATGTAGCATCACATTTCCATCCTTGTCTAACTCACTATTGTATAAAATATGTATAAAATCTAGCGTTGGGATAATACTGATACCAGCGCTTCCTGTTTCACCTACAGAACTTTGCTTCTTCCTTATTGGATCAATAAATTGAAGGGTACCATTTGAATTTATTGAAACTAATGCTACTTCATCATAATTATAGATAACCTTTACACCCTCCATAGGCATATTATTTAAATAATAACTGTAACGCTGCTCCACCCTGCTAAACTTCTCGGCTGCCACAAAAACTCCTCCATCAGACTTCGCAATTATTTTTCGAATATAGAAGCTTCGTAAATCTACTGATGCTTTTTCCATCCGTCCAGATACCAGCTTATCTAACAATTCTGGATCAACTAGATTTGCATAGCGCTGCTCCAATTGCCTGTTTTTAGTACTATATCTCTCGAAGAAATACCCATCTACTTGTTTACCGGCACTAGAAGCATAAAAACCAAAAACACTAATAGTTTGATTAAAATTATTAACCACCATACCCAATTCCTCAATAAAAAGTTTGCCTTCGCCCAATTCAAAACCTAACATTTTATCGGTTTCTGGATAATAGCAATATAGATTGAAGCTACGTGTGTCTTCTCCTGCATTTGGCTTTTCTTTAGGATAATCTATCAGAACAAAAGCATTTCCTAAATTATCTAAATCAAATGCAGTTATAAAGATTTCTTTTGAGGGGTAGGCTAAAGAGAATTGTTTTCCAAAGACTTGTTGTGTAGCCCCTTGGTAAGCATAAAGATGTAGTTTACTTCCTTCATCTGCTTTGGTTAAAAACATAATGCCCACCATAGTTTTAGCTGCATTTGTTTTTATCTGAATCTTTCTTCTCTCCAAATATTGCGCAGCTGGAAAGCTACAGATTACTACAGCCTGATCTACAGGTTTAAGCGAAGCATCCAATTTATGAGCTAAAATATCTATAGTATTAGTGCTTAAATTTCTGGCACTTATGAAAACAAAAATTTCGTTATTTACCAGCAATACCCGTTCAATTAAACCATTAACAGCCAGTGGCAAATTAATGCTAATTTCTAAAGTTAAATTAGTTTTATACTTCTCTATTATTACCTCCGAAGAAAAATCATTGTTCCTGCACCTCAGTAAGTATAATCCTTCTGATGTTTCGCCAATTACTTGTGTAAACAAATTTTTGTTCTTAAGTTTTTGCGGATTACCCCACTCTATTGCTTGCGCCCCAACCTTTGTAAAAAGGAAACTAAATACTATTGCACATAATGCAAATGCTAACCTCATACTACTTGTTTTTTGCCTAATCATAAAAAATCTCAACGAAGATACCTGATATCCGCTATTTTCGCTTGAATTTCTTATGAGTAAAAAGCAAGGATTTGAAACACGTAAAAAAGATGAAACTGCAGTTATCGTAGGTGTAATCAACCAAAACCAGCGTTTAGAGCAGGCCGAAGAGTATTTAGAGGAACTCGCATTTCTTGCACTTACAGCAGGCGCATTGGTAAAGAAAAGATATTTACAACGACTCACTTTTCCTAATCCTAGAACCTTTATTGGTGAGGGAAAACTTCAAGAAATAGCTGATTATGTAGTTTCTGAGGATATAGACATGGTAATTTTTGATGACGAATTAAGTCCATCTCAATTGCGTAACCTAGAAAATGCCCTTAAATGCAAAATTTTAGATAGAAGTAATCTTATCCTTGATATTTTTGCTTCTAGAGCAAAATCGGCTCAAGCCAAATTCCAAGTAGAATTGGCACAAGCCCAATACTTATTACCAAGATTAACGCGCATGTGGACCCACCTTAGCAAGCAAAAAGGAGGTATTGGCATGAAAGGGCCAGGAGAAACAGAAATTGAAACAGATAGGAGGGCTTTAAGAAATAAAATTACCAAACTCAAAGAAAGATTGAGTTTAATTGATAAACAAGCAGAAACCCAACGAAGAAATAGAGACGGAAGAGTTAGGGTATCTTTAGTGGGATATACCAATGTGGGCAAATCAACCTTAATGAATGCCATTGCCAAAACCGAAGTATTCGCAGAAAATAAGCTTTTTGCCACCTTAGATGCAACGGTAAGAAAAGTTGACTGGCCAGGTAAAACATTTTTATTAAGCGATACTGTTGGCTTTATCAGGAAATTACCTCATCAATTGGTAGAATGTTTTAAATCTACCCTCGATGAAATTAGAGAAGCAGATATCCTCCTTCACGTGGTGGATATTAGTCACCCCAACTTCGAAGACCAAATTCTGGTGGTGAACGAAACATTGAAAGAAATTGGCGCAGGCGAAAAAAGTATGGTACTCGTTTTTAATAAAATTGACCAACTTAAAGACCCTTTCATTCTAGAAGATGAAACCCTGACTTCTAAAAAAGAATACTTAAAGAAATTGAAAAAATCTTGGATGGCAAAACAAAGCTGCCCAACTCTCTTCGTAAGTGCCACCAGTAAACTAAACCTCGAAGAATTAAGAATTACACTTGCAGATTTAATTGATGGATTTGAGAAAAAGGTTTAATTATTTGATGGCTTCAAATCTTAAACAATGACTTTTATATAAGCTTTTAGAAAGAATAAGAGCCAATGCTTCATTTACTGCAAGTGCTTTACCTAAAGTTTCTGCTACCTGCACATCGCCAATTTTCGCTGTATAAAGCGTACCTTCTTTTAGCGTATAATAATATTTATTATCTACATCAAAGATTTTTATAGCGCCCTCACCTTTAACAGTTACGGTATGGTCAACAGTCTCAAATGTTTCTCCATTTGGATACACAACTTTTAAAGCATAAGTTTCTGGAAGTTTAGGGGCCTTTCTGCTTCTGGCTAAACCGCAAACACCTATAGATTGGTTCAACAAAACCCTATCGGCTAGCATATTCCTAATAGCCCACGTGCCTCCATTATTGGCCAAAGAGTGCGAAATATAAGCCCCCGATGAAGCAACTTTGGTGGTATCTTGATAAAAATTTACTTCCAAAATTACAGTTACATTGGCCAAGTTACCTATTTGGTTGCTGTAAACTACTTTATTTACGCTGCGTTCAATTCTTATATTAGCGTTTCGCGTACCCCTCAATTCTCGCATAAATTCTTCCTTATTGAACCTAACTGTTCTTACTACCCCTCTAATATCCTCTGTGCTTCTTAAATAAACACATTCTGGATGCAAGTGCTGGGAAATTTTGCTTTCCATTTCTACATTGCCATTCAGAAATTTATTTTGGGCATCATAAAAATCTCTAATGAATTCTTGAGGATTTTGGGTTACAGGTGTAATTTGACTTTGAGCAAAAGCGCTGCCAAGTAGGCCAACGGCCATAAGAAGTATAAAAATTAACTTTTTCATTTGTTAAATTTAGTCAAAGACAAAAGTAACGCAATCACCTAAAAAAACAAGATATCGTTAGAATCCTTATTTTCGCATCTTCCCATGAAGAACGATTCAAATATATTACTAGAATTAAGCATAGTTATGCCCTGCCTCAACGAGGCCGAAACTATTGAAGTTTGCATTAAAAAAGCAAACAAATGGCTTCAAGAAAATGGCGTTGCCGGTGAAGTTGTAATTGGCGACAATGGCAGCACTGATGGCTCACAACAAATGGCCATCAACCTCGGAGCGCGTGTAATAGATGTGCCCCAAAAAGGATATGGCGCTGCATTAATGGGTGCTATTGATGCCTCTTCTAATAGCAAATATGTGGTAATGGCAGATAGCGATGATTCTTACGACTTTTCAAATTTAAGCCCCTTTATTGAGTCTTTACGAAAAGGTAATGATTTGGTAATGGGAAACCGATTTAAGGGAGGAATAATGCCCGGAGCAATGCCATTTTTACATCGTTATTTGGGTAATCCTGTGCTCTCATTTGTAGGTAGGCTATTTTTTAATTGCCCAGTTGGAGATTTCCATTGCGGACTTAGAGGTTTTAGACAAGATATTGTTAGCCTACTTGATCTTAAAACTACAGGGATGGAGTTTGCTTCAGAAATGGTAGTTAAAGCTACCATTAATAATTTAAAAATAGATGAAGTACCCACAACCCTTAGTAAAGATGGCAGAAGCAGACCTCCCCATTTGCGCACTTGGAGAGATGGTTGGCGCCACCTCAGATTTCTTTTAATTTATAGTCCGCGTTGGCTTTTTGTTTACCCAGGGTTATTCTTAATGTTAATTGGGTTAATATTAATGCTCCTAATAATTCCTGGCCCCATGGGTATATTTCAGCAGGTATATTTTGATACCAATACCCTTTTGTATGCCGGAGCATTTGTAATTGTTGGGTATCAAGCTATCAGTTTTGGTGTTTTTACAAGAACATACGCGGTTCAGGCAGGTTTCCTACCTAAGAAAGATTCCTTAACCCGCGCATTTGATGTAATTACAGTAGAATCTGGTTTAATTGCAGGTGTACTCATTTTCTTAACAGGCATCGCTGGAACTTTTTACTCGCTCTATATCTGGGAAGAATCAAACTTTGGGCAATTAGATTACCCCAAAATTTTAAGAATTGTTATCCCAAGCGTGGTTGGAATTATCATTGGGCTTCAAACCGTACTTTCAAGTTTCTTCTTGGGAGTGCTTCAAGTTAATAAAAAATAAAATGAAGGCTATAGATAAATATTTACAAAAGGTTAGAATTAATAAAGCTAAAAAATTTGTTAGAAAAGGCGATACC
>VEQB01000110.1 GCA_018883485.1 Bacteroidota bacterium | reverse complement strand
CAGCTATTTTACCTTAAGCGAATTTTTCTACCGGCCTTTAATTTGGTAGTAGTTTTAATGCCATTTAACTTACTTACTTTTTTGGCGCTTACGCCATAGCGGTTAGCAATTTTTACAATGGTATCTCCTTTGCGTGCCTTAACATATTTAGGAACTTTTACCGCTTTTTGTGCCTTTAATTTTGCGGCTTGAACCTCATATAAATGAGAGAAGCAACCCTTATCTACCATAAAAGTATCTGCCAATAAAGAGCCGCTTGGGAAGTGAATGATGGTAGCTGGATCAATTTTTTCACCTTGAAATCTTACTTCAAAATGCAAATGTGGGCCGGTTGACCTGCCTGTAGATCCTGCTAATCCAATAATTGAACCTCCTTTAACAGGTTGCCCAGGGTAACACAACAATTGAGAGAAATGCGCATACAAGGTTTCGAGTCCATTGTTATGCCTAATAAGCACCACATATCCATAATCTGCGCTGCGTTTGGCAATACGCACCACGCCCTCAAAAGCGGCATAAACTGGGTCGCCCACCTCCATACGAATATCTGTACCAAAGTGAAATTTTTGTCTTCGCCCCCATCTTCTAAATCCAAAATTTGAAGTTACATCGCCAATAGCAGGCGGGTGAAAAGAACAATCGTCATAACCAGATAACACCAATTTAATGGTGTCTTGCATTCCTTTTAAATCAACCTTATAGGGATTAATAGTAATGGTATCCCAGCTTTGATAGAAATCTCGAGCTGGGGCATAAGCAGTGTCGAACCTAAAATTTCGAGGTCGTATGAAATCCCAATATCGATCTGTGTTGCTATAAACAACACTATCGTATTCATTGGATTCCTCCAATTCTTCACCTTCCTCTAATTCTTCAGGATATAAATTTTCTAAAGAATCTGGACCTATAACTGTTTGTGCTTTAGAAACTATTATAGTTGCAGTAAGCAGGAACAGGAGTATTAATTTCTTCAAATTGTTTTTTAGTTAGCAGTACATTTAGCATTTATTATTGCTAAGGTCTGCAATTTATCGATATGTAACTGAGTTTTCAGCGCATCAAGGCCATCAAAGGTTCTTTCTTCCCTTAACTTTTCCACAAAACCTATGTTTATGTTTTGATTATAAATGTCTTCATTAAAATCAAAGATGTTGATTTCAATGCTTCTTCCCTTACCTGGAACAGTAGGATTATTACCAATATTAAGCATGCCACCATATTTTTTACCCTTAATTTCAACAAAGGCAGCATAAACACCATGCGCAGGCACTAATTTGAGAGGGTTTAAAGGTTCAACATTAGCGGTAGGATAACCAATAGTTCTGCCTAATTTTCTGCCTTCAATTACTTTTCCTTGCAATGAATAAAATTTACTTAAAAATTTTGCAGCTAAGCCAACCTCTCCTCTTAACAAGGCTTCTCTAATTTTAGTAGAGCTTACGGCAACGTGTTCAATATCTTGCTCTGGTATTTCTTGAATTTGAAACCCATAAGCAGGACCAAATTCTTTTAAATGCGCAAAACTTCCTTCCCTGTTTTTTCCAAATCTATGGTTATAGCCAATTACCAAGTATTTAGTACCAATCTTATTTACAATAATATCTCGAATGAATTCTAAAGAGCTTAGCCTCGAAAAATCTTTGGTAAAAGGCAATACAATTAAATGATCAATATTTTGTTCACTTAATAGTGTAATTTTTTCTTCTAAAGTAGATAGCAATTGTAAGCCATGGTCTTCTGGAAAGAGCACCATTCTAGGATGAGGATCGTAGGTAATAACCACTGTTTCTCCCCCTAATTCACTGGCTAAAAGCTTAACTCTATTAAGAATAATTTGGTGGGCGGCATGCACTCCATCAAAGGTTCCTTGGGTAACAACCGCTAAGGGAAGTTTGGTAAACTCTTCTAAACTTCGGTAAACTTTCATCTTTCGCCAAATTTAAGAAAAGCCAAAGGTTTATAAAAGACATAAAAAAACCTGCCAGTTTCCTGGCAGGCTCTTTAACCTATGAAAACTCAAGCTACCCTGCTTGTTTACTTAATAACCACACTGGTTTTATTTTGTTTTACTTCTGCTTTTGGAATATTTACATTTAATATCCCATCTGCAATTGAAGCCTCTATTTTACTAGCATCTACGTTCTCTGGAAGCGTAAAACTTCTAGAAAATTTTCCGTAAAAGTTTTCTACCATGTGGAATTTCTCATCCTTGTTTTCCTGCTTCATTTTGCGCTCACCGCTAACAGTTAAAACATCTTTTTCAATCTCAATATTTATTTCCTCTTTCTTTAAACCTGGTAAAGCCAAGTGAACCTCAAATTGAGTTTCAGTTTCTTTTACATCTGTTCTAGGTGTAAAGAAAACGTTGCGCTCAAACTTTCCTAAGTTCTCATTAAAAAAGGTGTCAAAAATTGAGTTGCTTTCTTTTGGCCAAAATCCTTCCTTGAAGAATTCGCGTGCCGGATTAAATTTTACAAGTGTCATATTCGTTTTATTTAGTTTTTGTGTGAATGCTTTACAATTCGCAAGGAGCATTCCAAACAAGATTTTAAGCCATTATGGCTTAATTTTGAAAATAAAACAATATGATTAGTGTATTTTTGCGTCATTTTGACGCATTTTGGGTCAAAATTACTTTTCTATATAAATTAGAATATCGGTATTGAGTTTTTCTGCAATGGTTTTACAAACCTCATGGTTCATGGCTTCGGAGCTAATCAACGACTTTTTAACCTGGTTAAATTGCGCACGAAACGCATCCGGCTTTGGAGGTAATTGATTGTTTTTAGGCAACTCTGGATATAGGGCATTTACATTGCCATTAAAATAACTTAGGTGAAATTCATCTAACATTTCTTCACTTAACACATCACTGGTAACAACCTGAGCCGTTTCTGTAGAAACCAATTGGTAAAACACCCTGTAGTAAACTCTTCTTTTATGGTAGGTATCTGCATAATTTACCTTTTTGAACCGAGTAACCGTTTGTGGTAAATTAGTATTGGGAAGTTTGATGGTTTCAGAAAATGCTTCATAGGCCACCAATGAATCTGTTTTGGGGCCAACTTCCTCAAAAGCCAAATCGCTTATGGCGGTCATTAAAACATACCGCAAGCCAATTAATTTGCCAGCCTTAGCAGCACTTTCTGGATCTATAATGCCACTCATGCCCAAATCTTGTTCGCGCAACAAATTTTCTAAGGAGCTCCTTTCTATTACCTTTAAAAACGGATTCTTATTTTTAACTAAAGTAGCAATAAGTTGCTGATACAACTTTTGTTCAAAGCCAACCATTTTAGTTTGGTTTTGAACCGGCAACACACCTAGGCCAAGCGTTCCTTTTCTAATCGTTTCGGCTCTTAAAAGTTTACTATTTTTGTAATTAGGATCAAGTGAAATAATTTTATCAAAATCGCTCAATGCTTCTTTGTAATTTCCTACTTCTAAAGACCTAGAGCCTCTTTGGTATAGAGGTTCGGCAATACTTTTTAAGCGCAATACCGTAGCATCTTTGTAAGCAGAATCTACCTCCGCAATCTTCGAAAAAACGGCCTCTGCTTTTTCGTATTTATTTTCCTGCATCAATTGCAAGCCTTCTTCATACTTCAAACTAATATATTCATTTTTTATATCTTCATATACTTCACTATACATGTTTTGCCATTCTAGGGTAACTCCCACCTTTTTGCACTTATCAAAATACTTTTTGCACGATAGGTATTGCATTACAGCTTCTTCTTGGGAATTAGAAACTACATATTTTCCAAATGTAAGAAACTTACCTTGCAGCACTTGGTCTCCACTTTCTTTTAAACCTGTTAAGGCAATAGTATTATTGGGTTTAAGCAGCAAAGCATTGTAGTAATAATTAGCAGCAGCATCATGTTTGCCTAATTGCCGTGCAGCCTCCCCTTCTTTAATATACTTCTTAGAGGGGTCGCAGCTTTGTAAACCCATAAAAAACAAAGCAAAAAGTATTAATACAAATCCTTTCCTCATACTTACATTTTTTCTGGCACCTCAATACCTAATAATCCAAAACCAGATTGAATGATATCTGCAGTTAGTTTACATAGGTTCAACCTAAAACTTCTTTGGTCTGCATTGGCCTCATTTAACACTTGATGATCGTGGTAAAAAGCGCTGTATTGCTTTGCCAATTCGAAGATGTAATTACAAATTACTCCAGGACTCAATTCTTTAGCAGCTTCTTTTATTACCAAAGGATATTGATAAATTTTAAACACCAATTCTTTTTCAATGACACTCATCACAATCTTTTCATCCGTAAAATTGAAACTTTCAGTAGCCGAAACATTTCTTAGAATTGATTTAATCCTTGCATGCGTATATTGAATAAATGGGCCGGTATTTCCTTGAAAATCGATTGATTCGGCCGGATTAAACAACATCTTTTTCTTTGGTTCAACCTTTAATAAAAAGTATTTTAAAGCACCCATGCCAATGGTATGATACAATTTCTTTAAATGGTCTTCCGACTCCCCTTCCATTTTACCTAGAGCTTTGGTGGTTTCTTCGGCAGTTAAAACCATATCGGCTATTAAATCATCGGCATCTACCACAGTTCCCTCTCTACTTTTCATTTTGCCTTCTGGCAATTCTACCATGCCATAACTTAGATGATAAATGCCATCTGCGTAGGATTTTCCTAACTTCTGAGCTATTTTTTGAAGTACTTTAAAATGATAATCTTGCTCATTTCCTACAACATAAATTGACCTATTACAATTAAAATCTTCATATTTTAATTCGGCAGTACCTAGGTCTTGTGTAATATAAACCGAGGTGCCATCTCCCCTCAAAACCAATTTTTGATCCAAGCCCTCTTCGCTTAAATCTATCCAAACAGAGCCATCATCTTTGTTATAAAAAACTGATTTACTAAGACCTTCTTGTACAATTTCTTTACCTAATAAATACGTATTAGATTCATAATAATACTTATCAAATTGAACCCCTAAATTCTCGTAGGTAATTGCAAAACCAGCATACACCCATTCATTCATCATTTTCCAAACCCCAACAATTTCGGCATCATTTTGCTCCCATTTCAATAGCATTTCTTGGGCTGCTAACATAATCGGTGCCTTCTTTTTAGCTTCCTCTTCTGTAAGTCCGGTTTGAACCAACTCCCCTATTTCTTTTTTATAATGTTGGTCGAATATCACATAGTATTTTCCAACCAAGTGATCTCCTTTTAACTTGCTAGTTTCTGGTGTTTCTCCGTTTCCGTAGCGCATCCAGGCCAACATGCTTTTACAAATATGAATGCCTCTATCGTTTACTAAATTACAGGTAAAAACTTTATGTCCATTAGCCCTTAAGATTTGCGCCACAGCATACCCTAATAAATTATTTCTTACATGCCCCAAATGCAAAGGTTTATTGGTATTGGGTGAGGAATATTCTACCAGAACAGGTTCTTCCGAATTGGGCATTGCCATACCAAAAGATTTTTCTGTTGCAGCTTGTTTTAAGAAGGTAAGCCAAAAAGAATCTTTAATAGTTAGGTTCAAAAAGCCTTTTACAACTTCAAATTTGAGTATTTCAGTAGAATGTATAAGCAATTCATCTCCAATTTGGGTGGCAGTTTGCTCAGGATTTTTTTTAGATAATCGTAAATATGGAAAAACCACAAAGGTGTAATCTCCTTCAAAATCGGAGGAGGTGTTTTCAATAGTTATATCAGTTGGCACAAAAGCACTGCCATATAATTGGTTAAGCACTTTTGCAATAGCGGTCTTGAGTAAATCCTGAATCATTTTTCTAAAATATGCTGCGAATATAAAAAGAAAAAGCGGTCGCCCTTGCAAGCAACCGCTATTCCATCAAACCAAAACAAACAAAAGGACTATTAGATTCCGAAACCCGGAGTCTCAACTTGGTAGGAATTGTGCGGAGGGTTTAAGTCTTTGCTTAAAATGCGCACAAAATCTTTATTGGTAATTATTCCAACAATTTTATTATTTACAGTAACTGGCAAGCTTTGAAATTTCCCTTGCTCAAGCAATTTAACAGCTTCTTCTAAAGGTGTTTCTGGTTTAACTGTAGTTGGCAATGTGGTCATTAAATTGTAAACCGGGTACTTTGCATTTAAGGTTGTGTCATCTATAGTGCCTTTTAGCAATTCGATTCCTAAAACATGTATTAAATCACTTACACTAATAATACCCAGCAAAAGATCACCTTTTACTACAGGAATATGTTGAAATTTGTATGTTGCAAAAAAATGTAATACTTCAGAAAAAGTATTATGCAGCGCAGCTACAACTAAATTTTTATCCGTCATAAAGTCGGATACTTTTAAACCTGATTTCATAATTTTATCCCTTGGTTAATTTGTAGCTCAAAGGTAAAAACAGATCTACACCTTTATAGTGAGATTTATCAGGTAATAAAGTGATATTTATCAGAGCAAAGTTTAAACTCTCATTAATTTTTCTGCGGCCTTTTCTAGGGTTTCATTAGTTTTGGCAAAGCAAAAACGAAGTACATTATTATCATTTTTCTTATGGTAAAAAACAGAGGTAGGAATACTAGCTACCTTATGCTCTTTGGTAAGCCGGGTGGCAAAATCTGAATCTCTTTCTTGCGTTATTTTAGCATAATTTAACAATTGAAAATAACTGCCTTTACAAGGTAAGATTTTAAAATTTGACCCACGCACCAACTTCTGAAAATAATCTCTTTTCTCTTGGTAGAATTGTCCCAACCCTAAATAAGCATTTTCGTGTTCTAAATAATCTGCCATCGCATACTGCATAGGCGTATTGGCACTAAAGGCCATAAACTGATGCACTTTCCTAAATTCTTTGGTGAGATTTTCGGGAGCTAAAATATAGCCTAATTTCCATCCTGTGGTATGATAGGTTTTACCAAAACTGCTTATAATAATACTGCGCTCGGCTAACTTAGCAAAACGCGCTACACTTTGATGTTTCTCTCCATCAAAAATGATATGCTCATATACTTCATCGCTTAATACTAGAACATCTGTATTATCTAAAATCTTTTGAAGTTGCAGCAGATCTTGATCACTTAAAACGGCTCCGGTTGGATTGTGTGGGGAATTGATCATGATCATTCTGGTTTTAAAATTAATCAAGCGTTTTACTTCCTCCCAATCTACCTTATAATCGGGATATTTCAATTCATAAAAAACCGCTTTAGCTCCGTTCAAACTAATGGCAGGAACGTAGCTATCATAACAAGGTTCTAATACTATAACCTCATCACCTTCTGCAACTAAAGCACTAATTGTAGCATAAATACCGTGGGTAGCCCCTGGTACAACCGTAACTTCTGTATCTGGATTATATTTGGCGCCATACAATTTCTCTGTTTTTTCTGCAATGCGCTCTCTTAATCTAAAAACACCAGGCATGGGTGCATAT
>VEQB01000109.1 GCA_018883485.1 Bacteroidota bacterium | reverse complement strand
AAACGGAATTTCCGAAAAAATGTTTAGTTTTGTCCATGTAGCATTTTAATTTTTAGCGAAATCAAAACTACAATAAAGAAGGGAACTTACTTGTTTCCTTCTTTTAAATTTTTATCGGACAACATTGTATTGAAATATAAATTAATATATCATGAAAATACTTATTTACACATCTGCATTAATCTTCCTTTTTCTTTCAAGTTCATGTTCATCCAAGCATTATGGTCATTTATCAAAAGTTAAAGTACACAAAAATGAATCAAGTTCAAATGAATTAGAAATAACAAAGAAAAAGAGCAAGGCCAATAATGAAGCTTCCAATAAAAAGGATAACGAAGATCAATCTCAAATTATTAACAATGATCCTCCGAAAGTAATTGATAATAATGAGGCATCAACAAAATTAAGTTATGATTTGGGTATTCAAAATTCTATTCCAAGAATCGGTGATAAAAAAAATACCAATAAATCAGAAGCACCCGCAGCAAAAAAAAGTGTTTTCAAAAAGATAAAAGATAAACCAGTCTACAAAAATTATTTAGCTCCATTATTAACAAAAGGTGAAGGCCAAGTAGATGCCTTCGCTCTAGTCGGATTTATTGCAGGGATAATAAGTTTACTTGTGTTACCTTTTATATTTGGGGTAATTGCTATTATATTTAGTTCTATTGGACTTTCAAGAATAATGAAAAACAATTCTAGAGGTAAAGGCTTTGCAATAGCTGGTCTGGTCTTAGGAATTATTGGAGTAATTTGGGCATTAGCTGTAGCAGCAAGTCTTTAATAATACAATTACAACTAATTTATTATTTGGTACACTTAATTTAATAAATATTTGCTTTGTTTAATGCCCGCTGGTAACGGCGGGCATTTTGCGTATGTTGGGCTAAGGTTTCTGCAAAAGAGTGGTATCCACTAAAATCTTCCCTAGCACAGAAAAATAGATACTTGTGCTCTGTATGGTTCAAAACTGCATTTAAACTTACAATAGATGGGATACAAATTGGGCCCGGTGGTAAACCAACATTCATATAAGTATTATAAGGTGAAATTAAAGAAGTATGCACATTGGTAACGCGCCTTATCTCTTTATCATTCCATGCATAAATAAGTGTTGGATCAGCTTGTAATGGCATATCTCTTCTTAATCGGTTTAAATAAACACCTGCTACTATTGGCATTTCATCTGTTTTATTCGTTTCTTTTTGTACAATAGAGGCCAAAATACTCACCTGCGTAGGACTTAACCCCATCTTTAAGGCCTTTGCCAATCGCTCTTGCGTCCAAAACTTCTGATACTCCTGTTGCATGCGAAAAATAAAATCTTTAGCAGAGGTATTCCAATAAAAGTTATACGTATTTGGAATAAACATACACAACACCGTATTGGTATCATAACCCAATTTCCTTACAAATCCTGTATCATTTAATAGATGCAATAAGAGGGTACTATCGGCTTCCAAATGCCTGCCTACAAAGGAGGCAAAATCTTGTTTACGTTCTGCATAATTTAATACTAGATTTAATGGTTCTTGCCTGCCTTTTATAATCATACTTAGTAGTTGGAAGTTTGTCATTCCCCTAACCAACTTATACCTGCCAGGTTTCATTTTCTCTTGTAGTTTTAGCAACTGACCCAACCTTTCAAAGGATTCTATATTGTTTAAAAATCTGCCATTTTTTAATTGGCTAATTAACATATTATAGTTTTTACTCGAACTTACAGTTACAAAAGCTGCATTCTCATTTTCATATTTCAAGATAACATTTGCAGAAAAAACATCAGAGTAAATTCTATAGGTAGCCAATGCTACCAATAAAAATAGGATAGCATAAACAATTTTAAAATTGCCAGTTGAGTTAATTCCTAACTTGGTAAATTGTTTTTGCGCCATAAATCAATCGTCTTTTTTGCCTTTCGAATTACGTTTATTTACTATCGCCTTACACACTTACTTCATTAAAGTCATCAACAAATTCTTAACGTCTGTATTCTTTGGATCTTTTATAAGAATTTGCTTTAAATCTAGGCTGGCCTCCTTGTCTTTGCCTTGCATATGGTAAATCGCAGCTCTATTTAATAAGGCTTGAGCCATATCTGGATCTAATTGTAGGGCTTTATTATAACAAAATAAGGCATACCCCTGATTCCCTTCTTGTAAGCTTGCAAATCCTAAATTAACCCAAGGCTCTGCCTGTTTAGGTTGCAAGGCTAAACTTTCTTTTAACAATTGAGCGCCTTCTGCATTTCTGCCTAATTGTATGAGCAATACTCCCTTTTTATTTTTCCATTCCAAATTGCGCGGCGCTAAGATTAAACTACGGTTATAATATGTTAACGCCTCTTCAAATCTTCCCACATTTTGCAAGCCTTGACCAATTCTGTAGCTCGTCCAAGCATCCTTTAGCGCTGCTGCTTCATATTCTTTCTTACTTATAAGGGAACTTAGTTTTTGCCACTCTTGGTTCAAATACAATAAATGAACCCACAAATCTAATGACATACCTGTACCTTTTAATTGGCTTAAATACCACTTTGAAGAATCTAGACTCTGCATTTCACCTTCAAACTTTTCGTAATAATTTAAGTAAGCTTTTGCCCTGCTTTCTATTGAAGTAGAGGAAGCATTTACACAATACAAGCCTTGGTACTCTCTTATCCTAGCCAACTCCGATTTATTTGCAGGCTTGGCAATTTTATGGTCGTGAACCGTTACATGAGGGATATCTACCGAGCCGCTTCTTGGCATATGACAAACCACACAATTATTATTCTGTAGGGCTATATTTTTAGGGATGTCTTTGCAGGCATTGTTTCCATGACACTTTAAGCAAGCATTGTTAAATATTTGTTTACCTGTAACTTTTACACTCACATGCGGATTATGACAATTGATACAAGTTAAACTTAATTGTTCAAAACCCTTCGTATCACTTTGGCTGCTTTGCTTATTAGAACTAATAAAGCATTTACTTAACTGCAATCGTTGCGCGTGCGAGGCCATTATAAATTCATCGTCTCTTCCTTTATATTTTGGCATAAACACTTCCATATAATTGCTCAATACCATGCCTGGTTTAAAATCGGTAAACTTTTTACCCTCTTTTAAAACGGTATTTCCTTGCAAATGGCATCGCTGACAAACATCTATTTGCCTCTCCCAAGATAATTTGCGTGGGTTTACAATGGTATAATCAATTTCATTGGCAGTATCTACCACTATTCCTTTAAGCTTTTCTTGTACGTGTAAGGAACCTGGGCCATGGCATCGCTCGCAATCTATGCCATCTGGTATAGAAACAAATTTGTTTAATGAACCTTCTTCTAATTTTGGTATTGCATTATGGCAACTCATGCACTCCATTTCAATGGCTCTGCTAAACCTTACATTTCTGCCATTTTCAAAGCCAGGAGGCAAATCCCATTTACCTTGCTGAGCATACCATGTTAAAGGCATTTGGTAGAGATATCCATTTATTTCAGTTAAATGGCTGTTGGTATGTTGGCCTGAACCAATAATATAATCTACACGCTCTGTTCTTTGATAAACAGTATCCTTGCCTTTAAGTCTAAACTCTTTAATAAACATGGAATCGCCTTTCCAAAAAGGCAAATAGTAGAAATCTAATTGCTTATCGTATAACGCTTGATGCCCAAAACGAGCAGCAGATTTAAGCTTACTTGCCACCCCAAAAGACTTACCCATACCTGTTTCTATAAAGGTATTATAAATCTCAGAATGGCATGCACGACATTGTTGTTTACCTACATAAGTAACACTATCGTGGTGGTTTAGGTAGGGCGATTCGCTAACAGCCTCGCCCGGATTTTGGCAATAAATACTAAACAAACAAATTCCGAGTAACAAAAACAAGAAAGGAATAAGTTGCTTGATTAAGCGCATAAAGTTTAGTTAATCATGAACCTCATTTTGCCATGCAATCATGCCACCCAACAAATTTCTCACATTACTAAATCCTTCGCTCATAAGGAATAATTTAGCATTGTTGCTTCTTGCACCACTGCGGCAATGCACTATAATTTCTTCATTTTTAAGCTCCGCTAATTCTTCCAATTTACCAGGCAAAGTGCCTAATGGAATAAGCGTTGCACCAATATTAAACTCTTCAAATTCGTGCGGCTCACGCACATCAATAAGGTTCAGTTTTTCGCCTTTTTGCATGCGTTCGTGTAGTTCGGATACGTTTATGTCTGCCATAATTTATTCTTCTATAATTATCTTTTTAATAACAATCTCAGCGCTCTTAAGGTTTTCAAAAACCACAATATAGAGTCCAGCCTGCAAAGCTGGCACTAAATAATAATTCCCCTCAAGATTTAAATTTCCAATTAATCTTCCATTTAAATCATAAAGCATACAACTATAATTCTGTGGATTTTCTAAACTAGTGGTAAAACTATTTTTAAGTGGATTTGGATAAATACCAATATCTTGTCGTGTAAGAATAGGTTCTCTAATTTCAGGAGTACTCGTGGCTGAACCTAAGAATTTACCCATGATTGGTCGCATCATTAATGCACCCTCTGTTTCTGAGGCGTACCAGCGACCATCCATTTTAAATGCCATATTGGGATTAACACCAAAACGATAATTTTTATCTAAGCCAATATTTACCACAAAGGCATTTACTTGATCCCACCCAATGTAAAAAGAATCTGAAACAGCCACAGCTTTAGGAAATCGGTAAGAAGTAAATCCGTTAATAGCATTTGTATAAGTTGGAGAAATTTGCTCTAAACTCCATAACACCTCATCGCTTGTAGCTGGCTGCCCCAAAGGCGAAATACGCTTCCATACTTTCAGGTTAAATCTTTGGGTACTTACATTTTGCTCACTTCTGTTATAATAAACATATAAGCCAACAATAGAATCTGGCTGTTCTAAATAATACTTTAAACAGCCACCTACATTGGTTTTTAATTGAACGCCATAACCACCTTCTGCAGTACCATCATCGTAGGCAAAATAATTGCTAAAGATATTTTTAACCGTAAAATTATCATTGGTAGGAACATTATCTAATGCGGTACCACTTACTTTAACCTTATAGCGGGTCTCAAAAACTAAACTATCGGCACTTACCGTAGTAGCAAAATCAAAAGGTTTATTAATTAACAAATTAGTATCTGCAAAAGCAGGTAAAGAGCCAATAATTTGTATAAATTTATCAAGCGTATCTCCTTCTGGCCTTAGCACACTTCTAAAATAATCTATCGCATAAGGTTGGTTATCATGGTTAATGATGCGAAGCGATTTTGGGTTATTCCTATATCTGCTTTTATTTAATTGATAATGGTTCCAAGGCATTTGACTATAAGGTCCTAAGAATATAGCGGGCGCATTGGTTAAGGCAATATCTTTAATAGGGTCTTGCAATTTTCTTCCTTTGTTAAATCGGATGTAATCTACATGCCATTGACTTACATTACCTGTTAAGCTTCCTCTATTTTTAATTCTAAACTGAAAATCATCGTGAAAGAATTTGGGATTTGTTAAGGCTACTCCAAAATAATGAAACTTAAAAAACAAGGAGTCTTCACCAGAAAACATTTTGAGAATAATAAAAGAATCTGGGTCAAATCTTGAACCCCTAGCCTCAATTATTAAGGAATCATCCTGAAAATATTGGTTATTCAAACCCTGCGGTTCATATTGAAAATAAAAACTAAGAATTACAGAATCTGCTGGACCCAATCCACTTAAATTCATACTCCTTGAAGTTAATTTATCACAAATACCTTTTACGGCAAATGTAGAATAGGGCACTCCATTTTCATTTAACCCATCAAAAGTGGCCACATTAACACTAGGAGGTTTAATTGGAAAATCATTGTTAATGTAAACATCTTTATCTACCCATCTATTTTTATCTGGAACCACTTTACTGTCCGAGAAATCATCGAACAAGGGTAACTCTATTCTCCTGATTAGCTTAACTCCACTGATATACCAAAAGGCTTGGTTTGAGTTTGCTCTTTGCGTTTTAATGGTAAATCGAGGTTGGAAAAACGCATGCCTATTTCTACCAAAATTTACATTAAAATTTTGATGGATTAAGCCAGAACCCATATTACCTGCAAAAGCAGATACCCTTACCCAATTACCGAGATTATTTTTAAACTCAACAATTAACGAATCTTGGGGAAGATTAGCCATTGAAGGCATGCAGGAAAATGAAAAGAAAATGGAATCCGAGGCTGCATACTGAATGATATTCATTGGATGCATGTAAAGCGTATCGCATCCTCCATAACTATTATCTGCATTTTGGTAAACGGCATTGTTGGCATCCAAGACATCTAATTTTACCATATTGCCCCACGGATATCCTGCAACCCTACCAGTTGTAATCCATACATCTGGGGCAGCAAACCTTGTTTTTAAAGGAATTGAATCTGGCACTTCATACGACCTAAAATTTTCATGAATTCCCAACATGGGTTTACTGGCCAATACCAGTTTACTCATTAAAAAACTTTGTGTATTTCCAGCGCTTGAATTATCGGTAAACAAAGAGAATTTTAAGGCAAACGCTGCAGATTGAAAAGTAGCTAAAGGCAAATTAAAGGTAACCTCTCGCCAATTGAGTTGGTTGGGCACTGATTTCCAAAGTTCCACCCATTGGCCAAAAACATCTTTGCCAAACAACACCAAAGAATCTCCAGCCCCAGCAGTGCTTCCTTGAGCATAACTAAAACTAACAAATATTTCTCCCGTCGCACCTGTAAGATTTAGATCCCAGGAAATTAACTCATCTTGTGTATTTCCTAAACCATAAGGATTACCATTTGCATCTAACGCATTAAATATAGCCGTTCTATTGAGCACCGTAACTTCAGAAGGCAACCATTGTAAAGTGTCGGGAGCACCATTTTTAGTAAAAAAATCTACCAAAGGAAAACGCCCTTTACTTGTTTTATTCAGTTGCTTGGTTATGGCGGGCTTATGCTCTAGGTTATTTAATTTCCTAATAGGAACAACAACCTCTTGGCCAAAAATAATCTGGAGGTTAAACAGTAAAGCAAATATTAACAAAAATATTTTTTGCATGCTTTAAGGTATAGAAAGATAAACATCTATGATTTCACCGCTTTTAATGGTCGCACCTTCAATGTATGCAGGACTTTGATTTTTTACGACCGCTTTAGTGCTATCTTTAACTGGTCCATCATAAATTACACTACCCAAAACTAACAAGGAAGAATTTAGCACCTGTGTGGCATCTCTTAAGGTTAAACCCGTAAGATTAGGGATATCGACCAAAGTACCACCGCTTCCATCTCCAACAACCAAATCAATAGTGGCTCCCTTTGGCACCTTCATGGTGGGTTGAATACTTCTGCCATTCCACAACTGATCGAGCACTGCATTTTGGGCAATGTCTGGCTTATAGGTAACAG
>VEQB01000532.1 GCA_018883485.1 Bacteroidota bacterium | reverse complement strand
GCGCTACACCAGCGCCACGGTCTTCAGTTTGGCCTTCGGTGCGATTTCAGTCTGCGCCAGAACCGGCACGCTGGGCAGGGTGCGCTCCACCAGCAGGCGCGCGAACGGGCGGGCGGTGGGCGAGGTGAGCAGAATGGGGCTGAGCCCCGCATTGAACTGCTTGGTAAACGTATCATTTGTGGAGTTCGTATGCCAGAAGGTTTAAAAGAAAATGATAAATTCCCAGAACCCATAATTACGCCTACAATTAAAGCTGTTTCTGGTCACGATGAAGATATTTCACGCGAAGAAATTATTAGCACAGGATTAGTTCCCGAAGAGGAATACCAGCAAATGGAAGAGTACACTCGAAAACTATTTGAATTTGGTTCAAATTATGCCAATGGCAAAGGATTAATTTTGGTGGATACCAAATATGAGTTTGGTAATTTGAATGGGAAAATCTTTTTAATGGACGAAATTCACACGCCAGATTCAAGTAGATATTTTTATGCAGATACTTATGATGAAATTCAGGGATTGGATCAGCAACAAAGACAACTTTCTAAAGAGTTTGTACGCCAATGGTTAATAGAAAATGGCTTTCAGGGCTTAAGTGGCCATGTTGCTCCACTATTTCCAGATGAATTTATTGCTAAAGTCACAGAAAGATATATTGAATTGTACGAGAAAATTACTGGTAGTATCTTTGTTAAACAAGATTATACAAATGCAGAACAAAGAGTAGAAAAAAATATTCTTTCTGCCCTTAAAGAATTATAACCTTGAGCGCTATCTGGTTTTCTTTAGGTGTAAATACGTCTTTCTTTTTGGCAGATGTTTTTATAAAACTTGGGAGTAATAAACATAACGCTGCTAACCTCATTTACATACGCTCAATTTATACCGTGCTTTTTGCTTGTATTTGGCTAATGAGTTCTGGCTCCATTTCAAATACTCCTCAACCTATGGAGTTAATTCAATTTATTGGTTGTGCTGTTTTGTGTTTAGGTGGATTGTTTTTTTATGTGCGATCGCTGCAACACATGCACTTCGTAAATGTATCTGTTATCGGTATTTGTGGGGCATTAGTTCACTATTTATTGGGTGTTTACTTGAACCAAGAAACATTTAATCAGTGGTTTTATCTTGCGGCATTTTTATGTATAAGTGGCATTATGATACAATGGCGCAAACAGGAACAACATAAGGGTTTAATTGAAGCCATTACGAGTGCCTTATTATGGGGTTTTGGTTATGCTTTATTAAGTATTCCATTGCAAACTTCTGACCCTATTTGGGGTGCTTTTATTTTCGAGTTTGTTGCCTTGTTAGGTTCAGCCCTATACTTAATTATTAAAGCACCTTCTTTTTCTTTGCTGAACCCACCTTTAAAAGATTACAAAATATTTTTGGTGGCCACGTTTACTATTATAGGTTCTATTTGGATGAACTATGCCTACCAGCAATTACAATTAAGCGTTTTAGGTTTTATGCAGCTTTCATTTTTCCCTTACTCTGTTGTAGCAGGCTATTTTCTTTTTAAAGAAAAGCTAAGTAAAATAGATTGGCTTGGGAATCTTCTGGTAATTTGCGGACTATTACTCTACTATTTCTTTCTTTAAATTTATTTAGCTACCCAATTTAAACAAGACTTCATTGGGAAGTATTTTAAAGGTATCGTCAAGGGTAAGAGCTGCATTCACCATTGCTTTTGCAACAACTATACCTTGGATAGCACGATAT
>VEQB01000531.1 GCA_018883485.1 Bacteroidota bacterium | reverse complement strand
TCCTGTAAGTATGAGCGACTTTGAGCTGCTGCAAGAGGTGGATAGTAAAGGCGTGCTAAATGCCCGGCAACTTAACCATTACTTACACCAAACGGTTAGCATACTAGGAAACTATGTAACCACCAAAGGTGTAAAAACCATAAAAGGCGAGTTAATGGCTTTTGGCACCTTTTACGATGTTGAGAACAATTTCTTCGACACTACCCATTTTCCGCCTTCGCTAAAACAATATCCCTTTGCTGGAGGTGGTGTTTACCTGATAGAAGGAAGGGTAGTAGTAGAGTTTGGCTTTTATTCTATAGAAGTAAACAGCATGAAGAAGTTACCTACTAAACCAGATCCACGGTATTAGCGAGGTATATAGTTTGGTATTTTTTTGTAGTTTGCAGCAGAATTATAACCCTATGTTTAAAACACTACTTGGAGAAGTTAGCGTGCATAGCCTTTTGCTGCTGCTCACCTGTTTGGTGCTGTTATTTATAGTTCCTTTGTTCCCAAGAGAATGGCAAAGTCTTTTATATGCCATTAGTCATATTGTATTGCTTATTACCTCTACCTTAATGATAGAGAACAAAAAGAAAAACTATGTAGTTGTAGTAAGTATTTTGATTGGGTTACTTAGTGCAAGCAAAATAATGCATTGGCATTTGCTTGAAGTGATTTCGGGCGAATTAGCTGTTTTCTTCTTTATTGCAGTTACTTTGATACTTATTAAACAAGTATTGCATAAAAAGCCAGGTTTAGAAATGATTCTTCAAGCTATTGGTGGCTTCCTAGTATTTGGAATAGCTATGGTTTTTGTAATGAACGCACTTGTTGCCTTTGTTCCTAATTCATTTACAATTGCGGGGGTTCCGATGACAGCCAGTCCAGGGCAGTTTTCAGATCAATCTTACTTTGTTTTTATTACTTATACCACTGTTGGCTATGGCGATATTGTTCCGATGAACGACATTTCTCGCACATTTGCCAAGTTTGTAGCCTTAAGTGGTCAAATCTATAATTCTGTAATAGTTGCTATTTTAGTTGGCAAATACCTAATGGTAGAGCAAAGCAAAATGGGTTAGTAGCAAGGCCAATATCAATTTAAAAACGTTCAACCGATTCTAAAATTTAAATAGTTAACCTGGATCTAACTTGCAATTACCTCACTAATTTTACTTCATTACATCTTGTATATGTTAATCCTAATTGAAAAAAATTTGGTGTGAAAGTATTAGTTCCTATTGGATTGTTTGAGTAGGTCTTTATTTCAGATAAAATAATTCCACTTGACATTTCCATAAATACAGAAATAATACTTCTTTCCGAAATTTTATACCTAAATTGAACTCCGATACTGCCTTTTGGATTGGTAAGTAGCATGGAAATTTCATTTGATGAACCAGAACTTATGTTTGAATTGGAGTGATTGGTATCATTTGAATATATAAAAGTATTATTTTGAAACCCTACCTTTATGAAAGGACAAAAATTGAATCTATTTTCATGATATAGAATTCTTGCGTACTTTATTTGGAAGGCATCTCCATAAAAAAAAGCATAATTATTTAAATTCACAGTGCCTTTTTTTGAAGTGTTTAATTGCAGCAATGCACCCAAATAATTATTTACTTTTTCACGGCCAATTTCGATTTCTATTGTTCTAACTTTTTGTGAAAATTGATAATTACCCTTACCAAATTGAACAGGGAATTGTTCTAATTTATTTTTCCCAAATGCCAATGATCC
>VEQB01000530.1 GCA_018883485.1 Bacteroidota bacterium | reverse complement strand
GCGCATGATATACATTAACAAAATAGCGAAACTAAACCCTATCACAGGCGATAAAAATAAAGACAATCCAATGTCTGAGGCCTTACCCCAATTAACATAGGAATGAGAATTATCTATGGCAATTAAAGAGTAAGCCAAACCTACACCAATCATTGACCCTATCAAAGTGTGGGAACTGGAACAAGGAATGCCGAAATACCAAGTACCTAAATTCCAAAGAATAGCAGTTAATAAAAGCGCTAAGATAAGTGCAACATTATGATAAATGTCGGTATCTAAAAGCAGCTCTGGAGGCAAAAGAGTGGTAATTCCCATTGCCACTGCAATTCCACCTGCAAAAACACCTATAGCATTCCAAATTGCGCTCCAAATTACAGCAACCCATGGTTTAAGAGAATTTGTATAAATAACTGTTGCTACCGCATTGGCTGTATCGTGGAAGCCATTTATAAATTCGAAAGCTGCCGCTGCTAATAAACATAAAATTAACAAAAGGCTAAGAGAAAGTTCTAAATCGAATAATTGCATTGCAACAAAAGTAATTTTTCAGAATCGTTATCAATATTATGTAATTGTTAAACAAAAGTTAACTCCTAATTTGCCTTTTATCAAAATATTTCAGCATAACTCTTTCAAGTTAGGTAGATTGCGACCGAAATTTTAGAAAAATGAAGAAAATTATTTACATGCTAAGTGCCTTATTACTTTTGGCTTCGAGCCAATTAAAGGCAGATGAAGGGATGTGGTTACCCCTATTGCTCAAAAAATACAACTATGAGCAAATGAAAGCCAAAGGCTTAAAACTTACACCAGAACAATTGTATGATGTAAACAACAGCTCTCTTAAAGATGCTATCGTTTGGTTTAATGGAGGCTGTACAGGTGAAATTATTTCCTCTCAAGGATTGGTTTTAACTAACCACCATTGTGGATATGATGCCATAGCATCTAACTCAACTCCTGGTAATAATATCTTAGATGATGGATTCTGGGCAAAAAATAATGGTGAAGAAAAGCCAATCCCGGGTATGTGGGTATCAATTGTGGTTAAAATGGAAGATATGACAGACCGCGTTCAGTCGGAATTAACTGGTATTGCGGAGAAAGATCGCCCAGCAGAATTGCAAAAAATATTTAAACGCATTACAGATGAGGCCAAGAAAGGAACCAGTTATGACGCGCAAATGCGCGAAATGTTCAAAGGAAACGCGTATTATCTTTTCTTATTTCAAAGATTTAATGATATCCGCTTAGTTGGAACACCACCGCAAAGTGTGGGTAAATTTGGAGGAGATGCAGACAATTGGATGTGGCCAAGACATACTGGAGATTTTTCTATGTTTCGCATTTATGTAAACAAAAATAATGAAGCTACTTCTTATGCTGTAGACAATGTGCCTTACAAACCAAAGCACCATTTACCCATTAATGTTAAAGGAGTAAAAGAGGGCGATTATGCAATGATTTATGGTTTTCCAGGCAGAACAAATCGTTATGAATTCTCTCAAGGAATTGAATTAGCTGTTGAAAAAGTTAATCCAACCATTGTAAACTTAAGAGATATTCGTTTAAAAGCATGGAAAGAAGTAATGGATAAAAGTGAAGGGGATCGTTTAAAACTATCTGCTGATTATGCCTCTATTGCCAATTATTGGAAATATTTTATTGGTCAAACCGAACAATTGAAAAGATTGAAAGTATACGACCAAAAGAAGGCCATGGAACTCGAGGA
>VEQB01000529.1 GCA_018883485.1 Bacteroidota bacterium | reverse complement strand
CTACTATTCTTGCCAAGGTAGTTAGCGGGTAAACCGTAGCGTAAGACTGTAAAGGTAAATCGGTTTTATAATAATTGGTAGCAAATTGCAAAGTTGATGTGTTAAGCTATCTAATCTCATACCACCGAAGCCGGAACACTAGGGTGTTCCTGAGGAAATATAATTTCTGTTAACCAAGGAGGAAGAAACTCCATGAATTATTTGTTGGCCAACTCTTTAGGTGCCGCTTTTACTGCTTCTGGAATATCTGCTGTTAAGGCTGATAAGAAAGCTTGTATATCTTTAACTTCTTCTTCACTTAAATCTTTATTGAGTTGTGTTTTTCCCATTATTTTAATTGCTGCAGCTAATTCTTTCACACTGCCATCATGAAAATAAGGAAATGTTTTTTCAACATTTCTTAAGCTAGGAACTTTAAAAATATCCTTGTCACTCTCTTTTTTGGTAAGGTCCATTAAACCATTATCTGTATTGGTACTGCCAGTTAGCGCATGGTAATCGTTTATTAAACCAAATTTCATAAACTGAGTACCTCCTAAGGTTGCCCCGCTATGGCAAGCAATACATCCAGCGTTAATAAAAGTTTGTAGGCCTTTTTTCTCTTGGTCATTCAATGCTGTTTTGTCTCCTTTTAGATAAGTATCAAAGCGCGAAGGGGTAATTAGTGTGCGCTCAAAACAACCTATGGCTTTGGCTATGTTCTTATAATTTAAAGGCTTGGCATCATTTGGGAAGGCTGTTTTAAATCTTGCTTGATATAAGGCTATTTCATTTAAACGATTTACCAAAAATGCTTCATTGGGTATAGCCATTTCTACTGGATTTAAAATAGGCATACCCGCTTGTTCTTCTACATCTTTTGCGCGTCCATCCCAAAATTGGGCTATATGCAAGGCTGCATTAAAACTTGTTGGCGAGTTTCGTCCGCCTCTTTTACCAGCATCTCCAGGTGAGGTTGGTTCATTATCTACCCCAAAAGTGGCCAAGTTATGACAGCTATTACAACTATTATTGCCCGTTTTTGAAAGTCGTGTGTCAAAATATAAAAGTTTTCCTAAGGCAACTTTTTCCTCACTAATCGGATTTTCTGTATTTTCTGCAACGGTAGGCAAGGGTTTAAAAAGGCCCTGAGCTTGCGCTAATAAAGCAGTTTCCAATGAATCTTTGCGGGCATCTTCGGCTTGTTTACTATTTGTATTGCCGCCGCAGGCATAAACCATCAAACCAGTGATGGATAAGGTGTAAATGAGTTTCTTCATACTTTTTGTTTTCGAATATAGTAGATTAGTTACTTTTGTAACCCAATTTTATAAAGAAATGTTTGAGAATTTAAGTGGTAAAATAGAAAAAGCGTTCAAGTTATTAAAAGGTCAAGGTAAAATTACCGAGATAAATGTGGCAGAAACCATGAAGGAAATTAGGAAAGCCCTCATTGATGCCGACGTTAACTATAAAATAGCCAAAACCTTCACCGATACAGTTCGAGAAAAGGCCTTGGGTCAAAACGTACTTACCAGCGTTTCTCCAGGCCAGTTAATGGTTAAAATTGTAAACGATGAATTAACCGAATTATTAGGGGGCAAAACAGAAGACCTCAACTTAAGCGGTAACCCAACTGTAATATTAATGGCAGGCTTGCAGGGGTCTGGTAAAACTACCCATTCGGCCAAGCTGGCAAATTTTCTTAAGAAAAAAGGTCGCTCTGTAATGCTAGCCGCTTGCGATGTATACCGAC
>VEQB01000108.1 GCA_018883485.1 Bacteroidota bacterium | reverse complement strand
CGTTTAGAGGAGCTTGCATATTCATTGGATGTACTAAAAGAAAAGCGTAGGAACGATTCTTTGTTATTACTTAGACAACAGAATTTATTTGCACAAGATGTTGGTTCAAAAATTGAATTAGAACAGAAAGAATTGAATTATAGAAACAGCAAAGCAAATTATGAATCAACCCTAATTAAGTACCAGCAGCTAAAAAGGCAAATTGCTTTTTCGGGAAAGCAGTCACTGGTAAACTTAGCCATTAGTAATGCCCAGCTTAATGATTTATTTGTGAATAGCGATATAAATGGGGTGGTTTATGATATTCTAAAGAAGAAAGGCGAAATGGTAACCATACAAGCTCCAATAGCAATAGTTGGTGATGGCAAGGCTTTTTATTTAGAGTTGCAAGTAGATGAATTTGATATTGCTGGCGTGCGGTTGGGACAGCAAGCTTTTGTGAGCATGGATAGCCATAAAGGGAAGGCCTTTGAGGCAAGGGTTAGTAAGATACATCCTATTATGAACGAGCGCACCAAGACATTTTTAGTGGAGGCAGAATTTACAACCATGCCTACAGCCATCTATCCTAACTTATCGGCAGAAGCCAATATTGTATTACAAACCAAAGATAAAGCTTTATTGATTCCTCGAAGTCTACTGGTAAATCAGAAATTTGTTATCTTAGAAAATGGCGAAACTAGAGAAGTAAAAGTAGGATTGATGGATTACGAGCAAGCAGAAATTTTAGAAGGTATTAGCGAATCGGATGCCCTTGTTAAACCAGAGTAATCATGAAGTTGTTATTTCATATTTCAGTTACCTTATTAAAGGCTAGGCTCAAGCAAAGTATAGTTGCAGCTGTTGGGGTAACCTTTGGTATTACCATGTTTGTAACACTCTTAAGTTTTATGAGTGGATTGAACAATATGTTAGATGGGCTTATTGGAAATAGAACAGCACATGTGCGTTTATACAATGAAGTAAAAGTAAATGCCAAGCAACCCATAACCTTATCTCACAAGGATACAAATACACATGATTTTATTAGTTCTATAAAAGCAGCCAATGCGCGTCAGGATATCTATAATGCCAATAAAATTATTCAAAACTTAGAGAAAGATACTAGGGTGCTGGGTTATTCCCGTAGGTTAAGCACGCAGGTGTTCTTCAACGCTGGAGCATCAGATTTATCAGGCTTTCTAAGTGGTATTGATGCAGAAAAGGAAGTGAAGTTTTTTCATTTTGGAGATTATATAACCACAGGTGAAGCCAAACAATTGATGCAGGTTTCTAATAGTATTATTCTAGGTAAACCTTTGGCAGAAAAACTAATGGCAGATATTGGAGATGTGGTTCAGGTTACTACAGCCAATGGAGAAAGGTTTCAATTAAAAGTGGTTGCTTATTATCAAAGTGGTGTTGCAGATTATGATAAAACGCAAAGCTTTGCTTCTAATACAACGGTTCAAAAAGTAATGGGTAAGGGCAATGGGTACATAACAGATTTACAAGTTAAGTTGAAAGATTTATCCCAAGCCCCAGCTATAGCAAAAGAGTATGCACAAGTATTTGAGATGGATGCTATAGATATACAATCTGCCAATGCCCAGTTTGAAACAGGAACTAAGGTGCGAAATATTATTTCTTATGCTGTAGGTATTAGCTTGTTAATTGTTGCTGGCTTTGGGATTTACAATATCCTAAACATGATGATATACGAAAAGATGGATACCATTGCCATACTTAAAGCCACCGGTTTTTCGGGCACTGATGTTAAGCGTGTATTCTTAATGATATCTGTAATTATTGGACTAATAGGTTGTGCTGCTGGTATGGTTTTTAGTACTTTATTAATTAATGTGATTAGTCATATTCCTTTTAACTCTGCTGCTATTCCAACCGTTAAAACTTTCCCTGTTGTGTATAGTTGGGTGTTTTATGCCATCGCTTTAAGTTTCACCTTTGCCACCACTTGGTTTGCTGGTTGGTTTCCTGCCAATAAAGCCAGTAAAGTAGATCCGGTAATTATTATAAGAGGTAAATAGTATGCTTGAACCTATTCTTCGCGCAAACAATATTAAGAAAAGCTTTACCGACCCGGTTGAGATTGAGATTTTACATGGGATAAATTTCTCTATCAATAAGGGAGAATTTGTATCTATCATTGGTAAATCTGGTTGTGGAAAATCTACTTTGTTGTATGTGCTATCTACCATGGATACCGCGTATACTGGCGAGCTATGGATAGAAGGAGAGGAGATGAGTAAAAAAACCGAAAAGGAATTAGCCAAAGTTAGAAATGAAAAAATCGGCTTTGTGTTTCAGTTTCATTATTTGTTAAACGAGTTTTCTGTATTGAAAAATGTTATGTTACCTGCTTTAAAACTTAACAAATTTTCTGAAAAGGAAATAACCGAGATGGCCTTAAAAAAGTTAGAAGTATTAGGGATTCGTGAATTAGCAAATAAGCCAGCTAATCAGCTTTCTGGAGGGCAAAAGCAACGTGTTTCTATTGCTAGGGCGCTTATCAATGACCCTGCAATTATTATGGCCGATGAGCCTACTGGAAACTTAGATAGCAAGAATTCTCAAATTGTATTTGAAACCTTTAAAGAGTTATCAGAACAATTTAACCAAACCTTATTAGTGGTTACACATGATCCTACATTTGCTAAGGCAACCAATAGAATTATTGAGATGGAAGATGGGTTAATTATAAAACAATAGGTAACGAAAGGTTTAAACATTGGGCGATACTTATCAGTTATTTTGGCAACTTTAGTTACAATTGGTCATAAATTTTTGTATGTTGCAGGTAATGAAGTTGGGTTTTTTAAAATCTTTGGTTGGGTTTTTCTTTGTGTTATTGTCTGCTAATTCTTATTCTCAGGTTGTAACTATAAAAGATACTTCCGCAATAGATGAAGTGGTAATTTCTGCTTCTAAATGGAACCAGGTTTCTACCCAAGTTCCAATGAAAATTGCCAGTATTATTAGCAAAGATGTTAACCTATATCAACCGCAAACTGCTGCCGATTTATTAGGCAGTTCTGGAAAAGTATTTATACAGAAAAGCCAGCAAGGTGGAGGTAGCCCCATGATTAGAGGTTTTGCCGCCAACCGCTTGCTATATTCGGTAGATGGTGTACGTATGAATACAGCCATATTTAGGTCGGGCAATATCCAAAATGTAATCAATATAGATCCCTTTGCCACAGAGAAAACAGAAGTATTGTTTGGGCCAGGCTCTGTGGTTTATGGTAGTGATGCCATTGGAGGCGTGATGAGTTTTCTAACACTTACACCAGAATTTGGGTCAAAAAATGAACCTCGAATTTCGGGTAAGGCCAATGCACGTTATTCTAGTGCTAACAATGAGAGAACAGGACACTTTGATATAAATGTGGGTTTGAGAAAATGGGCTTTTTTAACAAGTTTTAGTGCTTGGGATTTCGACCATTTAAGACAGGGTATCCATGGGCCAGGCGATTATGTAAAACCAATTTATACAAAACGGCAGGATACTGTAGATGTAATCATTACTCAAGACGATCCTTTATTGCAAATCCCTACAGCTTATTCACAAGTTAATTTCATGCAAAAGGCTCGGTTCAAACCTAACGAACACTGGGATTTACAATATGGCTTTCATTATTCTACCACCTCTGCTTATGGCAGGTACGATAGGCATAACCGCTATAGAAATGGCACTTTGCGTTATGCAGAATGGGATTATGGCCCTCAATCTTGGCGCATGCATAATTTATTCATCAATTATAGAAATAAGAATGTTTTGTATGATAATGTTGCACTTAGAATTGCCCAACAGCAATTTGGTGAAAGTAGGGTAGATAGGTTGCTTAACAGTAATGAAAGAAATACCCAAACCGAGAAGGTGAATGCTTTTTCTATCAACTTAGATTTACTAAAAAGTGTTGGTGCTAGAAATACAATTTATTATGGTGTAGAGTATGTTTTCAATCGAGTAAATTCATCAGGTTTCCTTACCGATATTTCTTCAGGCATGCAACAAATTGGTCCATCGAGATATCCTCAATCTACATGGAAATCATTAGCGGCTTATATAAATGATGAGTTTAGAGTAAACAATAGATTTACACTACAAGCAGGGATGCGCTTAAATCACTATATTTTGGATGGAGATTTTAGCAATAATTTACCTTTTTATAACTTCCCATATACTGCTGTTAGCATAAAGAACAGTGCTCTTACAGGGAGTGTTGGTGGCGTTTATAAGTATTCTAATTCCTTATTGTTTAGAACCAATTTGGGTACAGCTTTTCGCGCACCCAATGTAGATGATGTAGGCAAGGTTTTTGATTCCGAACCAGGTGCCCTTACTGTTCCTAATCCAGGTTTGAAAGCAGAATATGCCTATACGGCAGACATTGGCTTAGCTAAGATTTTTGGCGAGAAAATAAAATTTGATGTGAGTCTTTATTATACACTTTTAGATAATGCAATGGTACGAAGGCCTTATACCTTAAATGGTCTGGATAGTATTTTATATGAAGGAGAAATGAGCCAAGTGCAAGCTATACAGAATGCTGCTTATGCAAGGGTTTATGGGCTAATGGTTGGCCTAGAAATTAAACTACCGGCAGGGTTTATGATATTGGGCGATTTCAATTATCAAAAAGGAGAAGAGGAGTTAGACAATGGTAGCATCAGTGCTTCTAGGCATGCCGCACCGTTTTTTGGTGTAGCCCGACTTAGATACCAGTATAAAAAATTGACTATGGAATTTTATGGCTTTTACCAAGCAGAAAGAAATTACCAAGATTTAGCTCGAGAGGAGCAGGCAAAAAATGAGATCTACGCAAAAGATGCAAACGGAAATAATTATGCCCCTAAATGGTACACCTTAAATTTTAAGAGTATGCTTCAATTTAATGAAAGTTTTGGCTTAAGTGCAGGTATAGAAAACATAACAGACCAAAGGTATCGGCCTTACAGCTCTGGCCTAAGCGGCGCAGGAAGGAATTTTGTATTGGCGGTAAGGGCGAGTTTTTAAGGCTTAAGCAAATTTAGTGCACCCGAAGGGATTCGAACCCCCATCTTCAGAACCGGAATCTGAAATTCTATCCATTGAACTACGGATGCAGCGCAACAAATATAAGGGTTAATTTTATCCATTATCACGTATAAAATTCAATTACCTTTTGAAATGAATTAAGTTTAATATCAATAATTTAACAAGGCTAATTCAAAAAAAAATCCCAATATTGAAGTAAATTTATGGATATGAAAAAAATATTTACCCTTCTTTTATGCTGTTTCTCAATATTGGGCTTAATGGCTCAACCTAAACCCGCTCCAAAACCTACTGCTGCGCCAGTGGCAAAAAAGCCCACAGGTCCTTCGCCTTATGTGCTAAAAAAGGATTATGATTCATTAAGTATTTCTTTACGCAGTCAATTAAGAGCCATGCAAGGTTCACTTGGCGCTATTAAAGGGAGCATAGGCAATAAAGACCAACAGTTAAATGACCTCGATAAACAACTCAAGCAGATTGCTGAAGTATTGAATTCTACCAATTTTAAAATTAGTTTAACCTCAGATTCACTCTCAAAAACCAGAACATCAATAGAAGAGGTTCAAACCGAAGCCCAAAATGGAATTGCCGAAGTGAAGACCTTAAATGAAAAACTCAATAGTCAGATAATTCTACTTTGGATATTTATTGCGGCCTTGCTATTACTTTCTGTATTTATTTGGATGTCTAGCAAGAAACAAATTAAAGCTTCTTCCGAGGCACAGTTTGTGAAACTCAGTGCTATGGAGCGTAGTTTGCAGGAGACCAAAATGGCCCTTGAAGAGCAGCTTAAAACCTTTGAAACAACAATTGCTAAAGAAAGCAAAAGCGCCCAACATTATACCGATAGACATAGCAATGCGATTAAAGATAATTTAAAGAGCATGAATGATTTTGTAAATGGGTTGAAGGAAGATGTACAATCTATTTCAAATACGTTGGAAGCCATGCGCGGCAATAAGTAAGAAGCTTACTTAGTTTCTTTTCTTATTATTCTTTTATCTTTGGCGCTTGAACCAACACACATTTTTACTAACCACCCTCAACGCTAAGTACATTCACATGAACTTGGCTATACGCCTGCTTTATGGTTTAAATAAACACCACAAGGGCTTAACTTGGCGCGAGTTTGCCATTAAAGAGAAACCCGAAGAAATTGCCAATGCCTGCGCGCAATTTGAAGTGGTGGCTTTTAGCTGCTATATCTGGAATATTACCCAAACCCTTGCAGTTGCTAAATTGCTTAAGCAACTTAATCCTTTCATAAAAATTATGCTAGGTGGCCCAGAAGTAAGTTACGATTGGGATGCTGTTATTGCCTTACCCGAAGTGGATTTTATAATTGTTGGGGAAGGTGAAATACCTTTTGCTCAGTTTTTAAACCAATACCCAAATGTAACTGGAATTGCCAATTTGGTGTATAAAGATGCAAGTAATAAAGTACATTATTTGCCTAGCGGACTTAGTTTTGATATCAATGACCTAGCGCAACTTAATCCATATCGTTTTGAACCCAGTGAAGAGTTAGTAAACAAAGTAGCCTATATTGAAACCTCGCGTGGTTGCCCTTATAAATGTGAGTTTTGTTTGGCCAGCTTAGATAACAAGGTGCGCTACTTGCCCATGGAAACCATTAAGTCAAACTTGCTTTACCTCATGCAGCATGGCAAGGTAATTAAGTTTTTAGACCGCACCTTTAATGTTAAGAAAGACTTTACGCTCGAGGTTTTTCAATTTATATTAGACCACCATAAGCCAGGCAATGTTTTCCAATTCGAAATTACAGCAGATATTGTACATCCCGATATCATTGCCTTTATTCATGAAAAAGTTCCTAAGGGTTTATTTAGGTTCGAAATTGGCATACAAACAGTAAACCAAAAAGCCAACTTAGAAGTAAGCCGCAAACAAAATTTTGAAAAAACAAAAGGTGTTATTCTTAAGCTAAGAGATTATGTAGATATGCACCTAGATTTAATTGTAGGCTTACCTTTAGATTACATGCAAGATATTGCATATAGCTTTGAGCAAGTTTTTGCGCTACATCCGCCAGAGTTACAATTGGGTTTTCTTAAGTTCTTAAAGGGCACACCAGTTAGAGAGAAATATGAGCAATATGGTTTTCGGTTTGATCCAAATCCACCCTATCAAATCATAGAAAGCAATTATTTAAGTAAGGCAGAATTGCATCAAATTACTTTGCTAGAGGAGGCCTTAGAACTATATTGGAATAAAGGCAGAGCTCGCTATACTTTATTATATGCAGAAACCTTAGGAAGTATTTTTACATTTCTTGCAGAATTGGGCGCTTGGTTCAGCCAGACAACTGATTTTCATAAACACAGTTTAAATGATAGCTTTAGCTTATTGCAATCTTTTTGCGCCGCACGTTATCCTACCAATGTTTACTTGCAAGAACTAATTGCCATAGACTATTA
>VEQB01000528.1 GCA_018883485.1 Bacteroidota bacterium | reverse complement strand
CTGCTACTTGCATTAAATCTTTCATCCTAATAATGCCTGAACCAATCTTTTCTACAAGGTGCATTCTACTTGCGAAGTTTAGTAGTTTATTCTCAAATTGACTTATTTGCCGTAGAGTCTTACTTGGTTAATTACCAAAGAAACTCTCTTTACAGCTTTTAAATCAGCATAAACTTGCTTTTTTTACCAGTGGTCAATTTACTCCGAAATTATATGGTCAATTTGCTCCGAAATTACTAGGTCAATTTCAACCGCGCTTGGTGGTCAGTTTATTCCGCGAAAAGGTGGTTAATTTCACCGTTTTCTCTACTTTATAGTCTGATTGTTTAATTAGTGTTTACAGAGATTTATTTGACGCTTGGCTACTCCGTCGTTTCGGCGGAGGCTGAATTGGAGGTATTGCAATAATCACAAACACTGCCGTCTTCTAGCATTCCTGTTCCTTCACAAATAGGGCATATATAACCGCAAGTCATTCTAATTTAATTATTATTTCCTTATTCATTTCCCAACATCCGTCTTACGTCACACATCATCGGTCACCCGTCACCCGTCCTACTCCTCAATATCCTCCGGCTCAATCTCTACTAAAGTAGTGCCCAATTCTTTTTTAGCATTAATTATTTTCTCTAATGAAAGGAGCATGGCGGGTAATAACAATAGGTTCATAAACATACCAAAGATAAGAGATAACGATGTTAGCACGCCTAAGGCAACAGTGCCCCCAAAATTAGAAGCAGCAAAAATGATAAAGCCAGCAAATAATGCCACTGCAGTATAAATAATACTTGGCCCAGCTTCCGATAAACTTTCTGGTATAGCAATGCGCATATCCCAATTGTGTTTCTTTAACGAGTGGCGGTATTTAGCCAAATAATGAATGGTAAAATCTACTACAATACCGTATGCTATACTAAAAATAATGATGGTAGAAGGTTTCAGCCTAATGCCAAAGAATCCCATAATGCCAAAGGTCATGAGCAATGGAATAAGGTTAGGAATTAAAGATATTAAAACCATGCGCCAACTAAAGAATAAGAAGGCCATCATGATAGAAATAATAATTAAGGCAGAAATCATACTTTGAATAAGATTCTCTATTAAATAATCATTGCCTTTTAAAAAGATTGCACTGGTTCCTGTAATCTTTACTTCATAAGTTTCTTTAGGGAAAATACTATCAATTTTGGCTCTAACCTCTTTGGTTAAACGCTTCATTTCTACCGATCCAATATCGGCCATCTGCACACTAATTCTTGCAACGGAAAAGGTGGAATCTACCATTGACTTTAGCAGTGCTGCATTGTCTTTACCTTGCGGCAGGTAAGAAACAATTTCACTAATGTCTACCACATTGGGAACGATGTAGTATTTCTCTTGTCCCTCGTGCATGCCTTGATTGGCAAATTTTAATAAGTCTACAATGGAAGTGGCTTTAGATAGTTCTGGAAACTGAACCAATTCTTTTTGCAGGCGATTGATTTTTTGCAGGGTAACATAATCTTTCACCCCTTCTGGTCTTTTGGTGTTTACACTTATTTCAAATGGCAAAGTGCCTTTTAAGTGCTTTTCGAAGAATTTTAAATCTACATAAACAGGATCATCTGCAGGTAAATCATCTACTACATAACCTAAGTTTTTTACCATAGTGGCACCCCAAAAAGAGATACCAATTAGAACAATTGTAATACCATAAATCCAAGGTCTTTTATGATACACCCAATGATTACATTTAGCC
>VEQB01000107.1 GCA_018883485.1 Bacteroidota bacterium | reverse complement strand
GATTTACATATTTATGTTGCATTTGTTTAAAAAAGCCAGATATTTGCAGTCCTTTTGAAGAAAATAACGTCATGAGAGTTTGTGATTTAACCGGTAAGCGCCCTATGGTGGGTAATAATGTGTCTCACTCTAATCGTAAGACAAAACGTAGATTTTATCCTAATCTACAGGAAAAGAAATTCTTTATCCCTGAGGAGAATCGTTGGATTACTCTTAAGATTTGCGGTAAAGCAATAAAAACCATTAATAAAAAGGGAATATCTGCAGTGCTGAACGATTATATTCGTAATGGCAAAATTTAAGGAGGAAACAGGAAATGGCAAAAAAAGGAAACAGAATTCAAGTTATATTGGAGTGCACTGAGCACAAAACATCGGGTATGCCTGGAACTTCCAGATATATCACCACTAAAAATCGTAAGAATACCACTGAGCGTATAGAGCTTAAGAAGTATAATCCGATTTTGAAGAAACAAACCGTTCACAAAGAAATTAAGTAATAAATCATGGCTAAGAAGGTAGTTGCTACATTAAAAACCGGAGCAGGCAAGGATTTTGCTAAGGTTTACAGAGCTGTTAAAAATGAAAAAGGCTCTTATTCGTTTAAATCTGAAATCGTTCCTAACGATAAAGTGAAAGATTATTTTAAAAAATAATCTTGGGATAAGTACAATATTTAAAAGCATTCTGTTCTGCAGAGTGCTTTTTTTGTTTTAAAACAATGCATAAGTATGGGTTTATTTAGCTTCTTTAGCAAAGAAAAAAAAGAGAAATTGGATCAAGGTTTAGAAAAAACCAAGACCAGCCTCTTCGATAAAATTAGCAAAGCATTAGTTGGAAAAAGCACTATTGACGATGCCTTTTTAGATAATCTAGAAGAAATTTTGGTGAGCAGCGATGTTGGGATTGAAACAACCTTGCGTATCATAGAAAGATTGCAAAAGCGAGTAGAGAAAGATAAGTATGTTGGTGTTACCGAGCTAAATCAATTGTTAAAAGAAGAAATTGGTAAATTATTGGAAGAAAATACTTCTGAAATACCTGTAGATTTCTCAGACCTTAAAGGAATTAAGCCTTATGTGGTAATGGTAGTTGGTGTAAATGGAGTTGGAAAAACTACCACTATTGGTAAAATGGCCAATCAATATAAAAAGGCGGGAAAGAAAGTGGTACTTGGTGCTGGCGATACTTTTAGAGCTGCGGCTGTAGAACAGCTAAAAATTTGGGGTTCAAGAAATGATGTTCAGGTTATTGCCCATGGGATGAATACAGACCCCGCCTCTGTAGCCTTTGATACGGTAAAACAAGCGGCAGAAATTGGAGCCGACGTTGCCATTATAGATACGGCCGGGAGATTGCATAATAAAGTTGGGCTCATGAATGAGTTAAGTAAAATAAAACGGGTGATGCAGAAGGTTGACCCAACCGCACCGCATGAAATCTTATTGGTTTTAGATGCAAGTACTGGGCAAAATGCTTTTGAGCAAGCCAAACATTTTACAGCTGCCACAGAAGTGAATGCCTTAGCCCTAACAAAATTAGATGGAACTGCTAAAGGGGGCGTAGTAATTGGTGTTGCAGATCAATTTAAGATTCCAGTTAAATATATTGGAGTAGGCGAGGGAATAGAAGATTTGCAGCTTTTTAATAAACAAGAATTTGTAGATTCACTATTTAATTAAGATTCATGAAAACCAGATCCCTCAAAAAAGATAAGGTTAATATAATTACCCTAGGTTGTTCTAAAAATATAGTAGATAGTGAAGAGTTATACTCCCAACTAAAGGCAAATGATTTTGAAGTAGATCACGAATCTGATAAAGATGATGCAAATATTGTGATCATTAATACTTGTGGGTTTATTGATAATGCCAAAGAAGAAAGTATTAATACGATAGTGCGTTGGGCAGAAGCCAAGCAAGCTGGGGAAATAGAGAAATTATATGTAACGGGTTGCTTGTCTCAGCGCTACATGCCCGAATTGCAAAAGGAAATTCCTGAGGTAGATAAATACTTTGGGACCACTCATTTGCCTCAATTGCTAAAAACAGTGGGTGCAGATTACAAGCATGAATTGGTGGGGGAGCGACTAATAACTACCCCTTCACATTATGCCTACCTAAAAATCTCTGAAGGTTGTGATAGACCTTGTTCTTTCTGTGCCATTCCTATTATGCGCGGAAAACACGTTAGTAAAAGCTTTGAGCAAATTGAAGCGGAAGTGAAAGGTTTAGTTAAAAATGGAACGAAAGAACTTTTATTAATAGCTCAAGATAGCACCTTTTATGGCTTAGATTTATATGGTGAAAGAAAGTTGGCCGAGTTATTAAAAAGAATTTCTGATATCAATGGTGTAGATTGGATTCGTTTGCATTATGCCTACCCTTCCCAATTTCCTTTGGAGGCTTTAGATGTAATGGCTGAACGTGAAAATATTTGTAAATATATTGATATCCCGTTGCAGCATGTGAGTGAAAATATGCTAAAGATTATGCGACGCGGTATTACGCGTCAAAGAACCGTAGACTTGGTTCAAACCATTAGAGAACGAGTGCCTGGTATTGCCATAAGAACCACTTTGATAGCGGGCCACCCTGGAGAAACTCAGAAAGATTTTGAAGACTTGGCAGAATTTGTTACCCAATCGAGATTTGATCGCCTAGGAATTTTTACATATAGTCATGAAGAAGGAACCCATGCCGGAACCTTAATAGATGATGTTCCGCAAGATGTAAAAGAAGAGCGCGCCGCTGCAATCATGGAGATTCAACAAGGTATAAGTGCCGAGATTAACAAAAGCAGAGTAGGCAATGAATACAAGGTTTTGTTTGATAGAAAAGAAGGTGGTTATTATATTGGTAGAACCGAGTTTGATAGCCCAGAAGTAGACAATGAAGTACTTGTTGATGCCAAAGAAAACTTTGTAAGAATTGGAGATTTTGCAACTGTTAAAATTGAATCGGCCGAAGACTTTGATTTGTATGGCAAGGTAATTCCATCCTAATTATATGAAGCTTTTCGCTAAATATGAGCTAGCGCCTTTAGGTTTGATCCCACCCATCGTTTCAGACTATTTAAATAGAGAGCCACAATTGCGCTCTCAGGTAAATTCTTGGCTAGATATAGAAGAATTTGAAAAGTTAATAAGCGAAAAGACCTTTTTAGGAGATAGACGAAAATCTTTAGTATATCATTTGCTGAGCCAATATAAAATTGCTGGAATAGAAGTTGAGAAGCAAAAATCTTTGGTTCAACAAATAAATAGTTTGAATGATGCGAACACGTTTACTGTAACAACCGGACATCAATTAAGTCTTTTTGGCGGCACGCTATTTATGGCGTATAAGATTTTAACTACTATTAAACTCGCTAGAGATTTAAAGGCAAAATACCCACAACATCATTTTGTTCCTATTTTGTGGTTGGCTTCCGAGGATCATGATTTTGAAGAAATAAAGGGAACTTATTGGCAAGGGAAGCAACTTAACTGGGAACTAGAAACCCATGAAAAAGCAAGTGGGGAAATTCCTACAGAGAGCATATCCAATATCGTGAAAATGCTAGGGTCTTCTTTAGAGGAAATGGGTGGAATAGGACATAACTTAAAGCAATGGATTGAAGATGCTTATTTAGGAAGAGCAAATTTAGGGGATGCCTCAATTGCATTTTATCACTATTTATTTGGGAAGGAAGGTTTGGTAATTTTAGATGCAAACGCACCTGCCCTAAAGAAGGATCTGGCGCCCGTAATGGAGAAAGATTTATTTACCAATACACTTTTCGAAAAGCAGCAAGCTTCTGATAGAGTTTTAACTAAGAAATACAAGCTTCAAATCAATGCCCGAAATGGAAATTTTTTTTACTTGCATCCTCAGTTAGGGCGAAAGCTGTTAAAAAAAGAGAAAGATGCTTTTGCTTTAGGTGATACAGATATCCGATATTCAAAAGAGGAGTTACAGCAAGTAATTCAAAATAATCCAGAGTTATTAAGTCCGAATGTAAATATAAGGCCAATATACCAAGAAATTATTTTGCCTAATTTGGCATACGTGGGAGGGCCAGCAGAAATTGCTTATTGGTTGCAATTGAAGCCTTTGTTTGATGCTTGCCAAGTAAATTTTCCCATGCTGGTTTTACGTTTTATGGCCACACAAATGGAATCAGGTTTTGAGGAAAAGCTTCGAAAATTTGGATTTGATAGCAAAGAAATTTTTGGAAGTGAAGAGCAGGTAGGTGCTAGGTATTTAGAAAAAGTGCAACCTATAGATTATTCGAAAATATCGGAAGAAATTGGATTTAACTTACAAGGCATGGTAGATGCGGTAAAGCATTCTGACCCAGAATTGGCTAAAGTTTTATTACAATTGAAATTGGAAACCAGAGATAATCTCAAAAAGCAAAGTGGCGCATTTAAAAGAGCTTTAGAAAAAAAAGAGGAAGAGGGAATTCGAAAAATATTGAAGTTGAGGTCTAAATTTTATCCAAATGGTGTTTTGCAAGAACGAATAGAAACGGTGTTGCATTACCAATTAAAGGTTGGGCCAGGGTGGAACAATAAAATATTGGAGCTTGTTGAACCTACTCATCCAGCGATGCACCTGATTCAAATATGAGCCCATGCTGCAATTGCTGACAAGCTAAATGCCAAATAGCAATGCCAGCGCTTACGGCTACATTTAGAGAATGTTTGCTGCCAAATTGGGGGATTTCAATACAACCATCACACAAGTTTATAAGCTCTTGTTGCACCCCATCTACCTCATTTCCCAAAATAAGGGCTATTGGATAGCTATTTTTAAAATCAAAATTTTCTAGTGAAATGCTATTTTGGGTTTGTTCTAAAGCAAATACTTTAGCCTTATTAGCTTTTAACAGTTTAATAATTATTTGTGCATCTTTTACGTATTCCCAAGAAACGGTTTCTGTTGCGCCAAGTGCTGTTTTAAGAATTTCTTTATTAGGTGGTATGGGTGAAAATCCGCAAATGAATATTTTTTTTACTCTAAACGCGTCGGCTGTCCTAAAAATGGAGCCAATGTTAAGTCCACTTCTTATTTGGTCTACAATAAGATAAATATCCGTTTTTTCTGACAACTTAAAGTTTTCTGGACTCAAACGGGAAAGTTCTGTGTTTCTTAACTTTTGGTTTTGCATCAATAGCGTCCTAAATAAATAAAAAAGAAAAGGGAAGTTTTTAACTTGAAATTACCTTTAATGTTCACAAAAAACAAAATCATTTACCATCGCAAACTTAACATTGTTTTCTCAAATTATTTCTAAGTTAGAAATTAGATATTATTCAATAGGTTAGTTCAAAAGGCTCCATACGCGGCAAGCATTAGGTGCCAAAATAAAAATAGTGACTATAAACTATTCAAAGGCGATTATTATCAACTACATGGAATTTTAGGATAGCAGGCTGGATTTAAACGAGTAAAATTCAAAATCAAATCAAAATATTTCTTCTAGCAGGCATCAACATATACTGGAAATTGTTGAGCTAATTGGGCCATTATCTATTTCTAAATACCCAAAGCAATTGAGAACAGTTGCTGTTTGGGATATAGTAAGCCAACAAGTATTAAAGCTTATCACAAATGAACTCACTTGGTTTGCAAATACTATTGGTTAACTTTACAAAAACCGCTGGCAGGTTGAAATATTCTTTAGAGAGATCAAACAATTGCTTCATATCAAATCCTTTACTGGCATATCTCAAAATGCCGTTATGATTCAGATAAAGTAGGCACTTATTATCATTTTGGTTCCTAAGGTATTGAAAGGATTAGCCCAATTTAATTGGCATGCTGCTAACTTAGTTACATTTGTTAGTTAAAACCTATTTGTGAAAATTAATCTTCAATTATGGCTAAATAAACCCTACCAAAGGCATGATATAACCATTTGCAAAATTAATTACGGGTGTTTTTTTAAAATGCCCAAATTGCTCTTGCAAAAATTAATAAAATCCATAGATTTGTTTCATAAACAAAAATATTTAATACCATTGGTTTTGCATTATTGATTATTTAATTTAAAAGAGTAAGAAATATTTTAAATTTGTTAAAAAATATAAATGAAATTATGTTTAAAAATGAAAAGTTATGTTAAAGTAGGATTGAGCCTACTACTTTTAGGTTTGTCCTTAACTATTTTTGCCCAAGGCGGTGGAAAAAGGCTTTCTGGCGGCGTGGCATTAGGAATTCCAGTTACATTCTTTTCTGTAAAATCTGCCCCCATTGGCATATATGCGGGTTCTGTGCGTTATTCCTTTAATAAATCTTGGTCATTAGAAGGTAAGTTAAGTTCTAATACTTTTTATGCAAACCCAAATAATCCGCCAAAGGCAACTTTAGATGGCACACCTTCTGATATAGTTAGTTACCGCACACCTGTTTATAGTTTAAACGCAATTGTGCATTATAACCTGCATACTATTTTTGGTTTAAACCGCATGCCAGAAAGCAAGTGGTTACCTTATGTAAATGGAGGTTTTGGTTATAATTGGTACAAACCTTCTGCCACTTTTGCCAATGGAGCAACCTCTGCAATGGAAGAGTTTGCAAAACCTTACCGAGATTTTCAATTAGGTATTGGCACACGTTACTATATCAACGCAAATTTAGACTTATTTGGTGGTGCAGAATACCACCTTGCAGAAACCTATTCTTTGGATGCATTGAAAGAAGCTACTAATCCAAGTTTAGATCAATTTTTAAATTTTTATGCGGGTGTAAGTGTTAAATTTGGTGCTAAGCCATGGGATAATTTAATAGATTGGAATCACAAAAATGTTGAGGATCCAAAAGAATTTCCAAAAGATTATACCAAATGGTCTGCCGATGCAAATATTGGCTTACCTATCTTATTTTCTCCTGTGGGAGGTTATAACCTTACTGGTATGTTTGGGTTGGGTGTTCGCCGCTCCTTCAGTAGTTCTATGGGTATAGGCTTAAATTACAATTATGGTCATTTTTCAGGCGATCAAACAACTGTACCTACCGCTGTTTTTGGAACACCAGAGGCTGTTAAAGAATATGTAACCAAAATAAGCCAAATTACTTTGCGTGCCTACTTTAATTTACGTAATTTGGGTGGTGAGCCAGAATCTAGAAGAGAATGGAACCATTATGCAAGTTTAGGGGGCGGCTATATTTCGGCTAAAGGCGATGCAACCTTTGCAAATGGATCTTCCATTAATGATGAAGATTTAACTCAAAGTATTGGTGTTCAAAACGTTGTTATAGGCTATCAGGCTAGAAAATATATCAATCCAATGTTCGATTTTGTTGCGGGAGTAGATTTTAGCTACAACCAATCTAAGTGGTTAGACCAAGGAGGCTTAAAACCAACTTTAAATCACCATTTATATTTAAACGCAGGTATAACCTATAAAATTAGGGCTAGTAAAGACCGCGAGCACATTGATTGGGCTTATGGCACATACAATAATTTTACATTTAAGACTGCTACCGTAGAGCAGGTGCCAGTACTTGCC
>VEQB01000527.1 GCA_018883485.1 Bacteroidota bacterium | reverse complement strand
ACCATAGCATGCGACGAAAGTTTGCAGCCCATCATAGAAGCCCAAGAAGCCGTTTTTGAATCGCTTTACCCCGAAGCTAAAATTAATGTGGTTTATTTGAGTGAGTATGACGCCATTCAGTACCTGCTTGCAGATAGTGCGCGCCTAGCTATTGTTACTCGCGATTTAAATGCTGCTGAAAAGGAAGCCCTCAAAACGCAGAAAAATACCACCTCGCATTTTCATAAATTGGGTTACGATGCGGTTGGGTTCATTTTAAATCCCGCCAATACCGATACTAGTTTTAGCCTAGAACAAATTAGAAAATTATTGAGTGGCGAAATTACCAAATGGAATCAAGTTTCTTCTTCAAATAAGTTAGGAGATATTCAAATTGTATTCGACCATGCCAGGTCTGGGGCAGTAAGGCTTTTAGAAGACTCTGTCTTAAAAGGGTCAAAATTAGGAAAAAATTGTTTTGCCTTAAAGTCTAACCCAGAGGTATTAGATTATGTAGAAAAAAACAAAAATGCCATTGGTATTATTGGCGTAAGTTGGATAAGCGATTTAGACGACAAGCAGTCTAAGTACTTCTTAGACAAAGTTAAAGTAGCAGAGGTTCAACCCATATTAATGCGTGTTGCTGGAATAACTAATAAACCTATACAGGGTAATATTGCCCTTAAACAATATCCATATTGGCGCCCTATTTTAGCGGTAAGCAGAGAGTTGCGCGCAGGACTTGGCACAGGCTTTGCCAGCTTTATGGAAAGTGAACCCGGACAGAAAATAATTTTAAAAGGAGGACTAGTTCCTCAAAGAAGTAGTATACGAACTATAAACCTAAGTGAATAGAAATGAAAAGAAGTATTGTTAGTTTAATTTTTGCGGCTTGTTTGTCGCTTACCGCATTTGCTCAAAGTATAGAGCAAGGTTTGCGCGATATTGATTTTGAAAAATATGAGGCAGCAAGAACTGTTTTTAGAGCTTTAGTTGTAAAAGAGCCAAACAATGGCAATTACTGGTATTATTTGGGTCAAACCAGTATGTACTTGTTGAACCTAGACTCTGCTGAAATTTGCTATAAGCAAGGGGTAAGTGTTGAACCTGCTAATCCGGCTAACTACGCTGGTTTAGGAGAGTTACAATTGTTTGCAGAAGATAAAATTAAAGCCAAAGAGTTTTTTGATAAGGCTTTGTCTTTTAGTAAATCTAGGGCTGGAATAGTAACAGACATTAGAGCCATTACTATTGTTTCTGGTAGTATGGTAAATAATGCTACCACCAAAATGATTGAAGAAGCAGAGAAGTTGGTAGTAATGGGTTATGACCAAGATAAGAAAAATTATAATTTATTGATTGCCGCTGGAGATGTTTTTCTAGAGAAAAATGACGGAGGTACTGCAGCTACTTTTTATGAAAGAGCTATGGCAATAGATCCTAAAAACCCCAAAGCGTATACCCGCGTTTCGGAAATATGGAAGCGTGTTAAGAATTTTGAATCTGCACAAGCAGATTTGAACCGTGCCTTTGAGAAGGATGCTAATTACGCACCAGCTTGGAAAATGCAAGCAGAAGTTTACTACGCCCAACGCAAATTTGAAAGTGCAAAAGAGGCTTATGCCACTTACCTTAAAAATTCAGAACCTAGCATTTCTAATCAAATTCGTTTTGCAAGAATTTTATTCTTAAGCCAAGAATATGCAGAAGCATTGGAAAAGATTAATGAGATACAAAAGGTAGACAAAGAGAATTTATTGCTCTACCGT
>VEQB01000526.1 GCA_018883485.1 Bacteroidota bacterium | reverse complement strand
GTATGGAGCTGTTACCAATCTCATTTCATTTGAACCTGGATTTAATCTTAAGAACAAATCTTTTGAATTTATTCTTTTTTCTCCACCTAATGAATCGCCCCAAGAAACTTCGCCGAATTTTTGTGTGTATGTTTTTGTTACTTCTGTTTTAACTTCACTCATATTTTATCTCACTATTTTAAACGATACTTGGCTTATAGCCTAAGTTTTTATTATCTACTATTATTCTAATTCTAAAACTATTTTTATAAACTAAATATAACATATCTTGCTGATGCTGTTCTTGTAAACTTAACAGTAATTACACTGTCACAAAAAAGATGATTAGTTAAGGTATCACTATAAATTCCTGATTGAAACCAAACAAATCTGCCACTCGGGCTAATAATTTCATGACAATAGCCAGTATCAATTGCACTTTGGCTCGAACCTAAAATAAAATGAATGGTCAACAGGCTGTCACCGCCTTGAATGTTGGGAACCGTATCAAGATACACTCCAGATTGGCTAATCCATTCACTGCGACTAAGGTATTTAATTGGCCTACAATTAAACGTGTCTATTCTGTTTCGGGTGCTTAACACTTTTAAATTTACTGTAATGATATTCAAACATCCATTTAGGGTGCTCACAGAATCAATATAAACTCCACTGCTATCCCAAATGTGTTTACCGCTTGGCGAACCGTAATTATATCTTACTGTTGTATCTATGGCTATCTTTCTTGATAGAATGATTAGTTTCAATTTTATTATGCTGTCACAACCAAAAGCGTTTGGTATGGTATCTAAATAAATACCTGTAGAATCCCATGTGTACTTACCGCTATAAGACAGCATGGCATTACACACATTTGAATCGAGTGTGCTTTTTGAACGTAACACTCGAACATGAAAAAACATTACACTATCGCAGCCTAAACTATTGGTTAGCGTATCTGTATAAGTACCTGTGCTATCCCAAACATACTTGCCACTTGGCGATTGCATCTGCTTACATATACCGGTGTCTTTACTAAAGTAGGGCTCTGAAACTAAGACAAAGGCATCGGTTAATGGGGAGCCCCAACCATTAGTCTCCATTAGTGCTTTAAATTTTCTGCACGGCAAAGTAATGCTGTCTACAAAAGCACCGGATATATAAGTGCGACCTTTGTTATCTATGATAGGAGAACCGATTTTAATAGAATTTAAGCCCACCCACGAATTCGCGAAAGAAGCATTCAAACTATTAATTGCGACGGCCTTAGCTGACACAACTATATTTGAGGTATTATCAATGCTGGCGATTACCGCATTAAGCTGGTTGTTATAAACGAAGGGAATAAAAGGTTTTAATTTAACATCATTAATATCTGGAAACCCGATGAATTGAAGTTGATTGGTTACATAATTATAGTTTAGCGAAACGATTGTATTTGTTGGGTTAGAGCCAGTAATAAAGTCTTCCCAAATAATGGTACCATTTACATTCATTTTGCATACATAGGCACCACTATTACTACTTGAAAAGCTCGGATTTAAATAAAAATCATAAAAATAAGAATGGTAGGTAGCGCTCAATGCCAATTCTTGTCTTATTGTATCAAAATCTAACCGACTTATATGAAGCCGAAAGGTATTAGGGTCATAGTTGTAAAATTTTTGCCTAGCTATTTTTTTTACCCAAACGATACTATCTTGTTCATTGAGTTTGAAGAGCAAGTAATGATAGCCCTTGCTCATAGCTTGTGGTGTACCCTTCTGTATAG
>VEQB01000106.1 GCA_018883485.1 Bacteroidota bacterium | reverse complement strand
TATCGCCACACAGCGGCAACAGCAGCTACAGGAAGTTGCTCATTAGACCACATGTTTGGGCCACCCATTTGCATATAATTGTGTTGCAGCAACGAATCCATGCCCTGATAGGTGCAATAGTAACCGGCCTTAGGAAACTGGGCACACAAAGAAGGTTCGCCATTTTTTCTTCCCCAGGTCATATAAAGCATCGGTATTGCACCTTCTTGGTCAATCGGGATCTTAAGGTCTTGAACACTTTGAATGTTGCTTGGCTCGAAACTGTTGAGGGCAATAATGGAGGGTTCATTGCAAACCGCTGCGCCCATTACGCTCTGTTGTTGGATAATAACATAGTCCCATTGCGGATCAGCCATCATATCCAAACTTACCTGATTGTTTAAGTGATTATTAAAAGTATAGCCTCCTGGAGAATTATCGTTGTAAATTAAGGTGTCGCCCACAGATGAAGCCACATTCTTAATAAGCAGCGGGAGATTATTGACTGAAACATAACTGTTACCTAGAAATAGGGCACGAACTTTTGTTGGTGGTTGTGCAATGGATTTGGTTTGAAATGCCACTGCTGCTAGAATTATGAATAAATATCGTATCATCTGGATTATATTTTAAGGGTTTAATTTTAGTTTAATAAGAAAAATTGAATTTTGCGTATAATTATAAAATACAGGATCCGACACCATGAATGTATTGATGAGTTTTACCGTATTTGGCCCCGGATCATAATCACAATCATCGGCATGGCTGAAGGTGCCAACCACTATCATGTTGCCTGATCGGTCAAGAGTCCAGTCGCCAACACGCTCATCTCCCACACCACCAAAATGAGTCAGGGAAATCAGGTTGTCGAAATCATCGCTATTGGTTATTACAAAATCAGATACACCCCTTGCCAAAAAAGTCCTAGTTCCTGATTTACTTTCATAATAATAACGCAAAGAATCATTGGTATTATTCATGTCACCAATAGAGTTGGTTCCAGTTATACTTGTTGCTGCCACAGAACCGCTACGGTTGTAATTTTTACTCACAAAACGGCTAATTGCATGGGCATGCAGAAACTGGCCTGCTGTATCAAATTCGGCAACAAAGCCTGGGAATTCTGCTGAACCCGAAACAAAAAAGGAGTCGATACCGGGATCAACATCGATCGGCTGCTGGAAGGGTAAATAGCCGGTAGCCTTTAAGCGATTTTTGTAAAGGCTAATATGCGAGTTGATAAAAGGCTTCGTCCACATGCGTGTGCCGTTTGCCGAATATTTTACCAGCCAATAGTTGGGTGTTTGGCATATAGATTTGGAATGTGATAAAAAACAATAGATTAAACCATTGGTGTCCACCTCAAATGAGTGAATTCCTCCGTTGCCATATCCTAAATTTAACTCATTGTATTCTAAGCCGGAAGAAACTCCTACATCAATAGTTAGATCTAAATCTAAGTTTAGGTTGTAGCGGAATATTTTAAATTGGCTTTTTACATAAAAATGCTCGTTTGTCATCTTGTATATTTTTGCTAATTCCGATGAGCTGGCAGGCCCAGTCAAATTCCATGAGATTGGAACAGCGTTAACAAAATCACCATTGGCTGTTAGTTTAAGGAGGTAATACATGTCTGCGTTCCCAGAGAAAACTCCTGGGCCGGGATCCAGATCTGACGCACCACCCTTAAGATGGGCAGTGAGGAATACATTTCCTGCTGTATCTATGCGTATAAATTGGTTATCAAAACGGTGCCCCCTAACCCATGTTGGATTACCTAAACCATAAAAATTCTTTACAAATAGAAAATTACCTGCGCTATCATACTTAGCCAAAAACATCACAGTACCGTGGTTGCTCGGTGGAATCATCCAAACACCATTGCCGAAATCGGTAGAATCTCCATAGTGCCCTGCCACATATATATTGTTCATTTTATCGGTAGCTACCGAAGAAGCATTTCTGGATACATGGCCTAAACCATCCCCGGCAGGAGCAAACGGCCGATATACATCAAAACCACCGCCCAACTGTTTAACCCATTGAAGGCTTACTTGTGCATGCAGTGTAGAAGAAAGAAACGAAAAAAGAAGGAGCGCCAAAGCGGGCTTACCCATTGTGACTTTTTTAAGCTTGGAGACAGACAAAAAGGGCAGCCAAGCTATTGGCTCAAAACTGAATAAAATTGGGTTTTTCATGATTTTAATTTTTATGAGTTAGTTTTTTTTACCCCCAAATGATATAAATTGAGAACTTAAAACTTTGTACTACAAAGTTATTTAAACTAAAAATTAAAACATCCTCTTTATGAAGGATATTTAAAAAATCATATGAAAAGGGGAGGGTAACGCGCTAGCCTATAAACTCCAGATCAATGGCTTTCTTTATAAGACTGGTTATTTTATCTACGTTAAACTTGTAAAAAAGTTTTTGTTTATGGCTTACTACAGTATGCGGACTAATAAATAGCATTTCTGCAATTTGGTTTATGGTTAATCCTTTGGCTATTAAATCCAGAACTTCCTTTTCACGAGTAGATAGTTTTGGTAAAACAGGCTTGGTAGTTGATTCGCTCCCCACCTCATTTGTAAAAATGATTTTGTTTTTAATTTCCTCACTAAAAAATGGCGTTCCTTGGGCAATACTATATATTGCGCTAATTAATAGTTCTTTTTCAGCGTTTTTAAATAGATAGCCATCTACCCTGGATTTAATCAATGTTTTAATGATTTGAGGTTCATCGTGCATTGATAAGATTAGGATTTTAGTTGATGGGAACTGTTTTTTTATTAACTGGCTTAGTTCTATGCCATCTGTTTCTGGCATTCTGATATCACTAATTAAAACATCAATAATTGATAGGCTGGGATGATTTAATAATTCTTTTGCATGTTTAGCTGTGATGATAATATTGAAGCCTTCTATATCCTTCAATAATGAAGTCAGCCCTTCTAAAAAAAGGGAATGATCATCAACTATGGCAATGTTTATTTTCTTCATCATATTCATAAACTCATTAACAAGGTATCGTAATATTAAAGGCTGTTCCTCTTCCCATAACTGAGTCAATAATCAGTTTTCCTCCTAATGCTTTTGTCCTTGTTTCTATATTTCGTAAACCTATTCCTATTTTTTTCGTTGCAGGGTCAAATCCTGAGCCATTATCTTCAAACACTAAATTTAATTCGTGCTCAAATTTGTTTAGATTAATTTCTATTTTGGTTCCATTGGAATGGGTAACAGAATTCTTAAGTAATTCTTGAATCATCCTATAAACAGTTACTTGAATTTCTTCTGACAATTGGTTTATCTTATCTTCTTCTAAATACTCTAATGTAATTTCAAGACTAGTAGCATCCTTGATGTCGTTGACTAAATTATTGATGATTTCAATAAAAACGGAATCTTTCAGTTGTGGTGTAATCAAATTATGGGTTATAGATCTCACCTCTTGATATAATTCATCAATATTATTAATTACCTTATCTATTTGAGGGTTCTTATCATCCTCTGTAATTTTTCTCAATTTTAGTTTAATTGCCGAAAGCGTTCCTCCAACACTATCGTGCAATTCAGACGCAATTCTATTTCTTTCGTTTTCTTCGCCTTTGATGTAATTACGCATCGATTTTACTTGCTCATTTTTAATCAGTTCTACCGCTTTTTGCAAATACAATTCCTCTGATTTTTGGGCTAATGCCTTACTAATATTAGACCTCTTTTTATAATTAAACACCAATACAGAAGATAGTATCATTATCAGTATTGAAAATACGGTAACACTGTTTCTAATTAATTTCTGTCTGTTTAATTCTTGCAATGCAATTGCTTTTCCTTTGTCTTGCTCTGCTTTTGCAATCAATTCCTTTTTTTCAAATTCATAGTTCATTTGAGATTTGACAATTTTTTCGGTATTTTCGGTATTTTCAATACTATCTCTGGTAATTATATATTTTTTATAATGGTATAATGCCAATTGATGTTGATTTTGTTTTTCATAAAGCCTACTTAATAATTCCTCGGCGGTCCAATAGGTGTCTAATCTGCTGTTTTCTTTAGCTAAAATAGAAGAACTTGTTGCAAACTGAATGGCTAATTTATCTTTATTTTCTTTCTCATAAATGGTGGCTATAGATAATTTTGTAATTGCAATAACTTCTTTTCTTTGTGAATGTTCTCCAATTCTAAGTAATTCAAAAAAATACTTTAGGGCTAAATCATTTTTACCCATCTGTTGGTAATACTGGCCTAAAGAGTTATAGAGCATTACTTGTGACCTTTTTAATTGATATGTTCCAATCAATGCTTCTGCTTTTTTGTAAAATTCAAAAGCTTTAGAAGTTTCACTCTGCTTAAGATAGATGTTTCCTATAGAAATATAGCTTCTAACATTAGCGTCAAAGTTTTTATTTTTTAACTTAAAAACTTTATTGTAATACTCTAATGCTTTAGAATTGTATTTCAGATTAAAATAAATATCACCAATTCCAATATACAATTCATGTAAATTATTTGGATCAATATTTTCTCTTATTTTTAAAGATAATAAGAACCAATTTAAAGCTGCCGGGAAATCATCTAATACTAGGGAGTGATAACCTAAATTGTAGTATGATCTTGCAATAAGATTATTATTCTTTATAATCTTAGCTAAGCTTAAACTCTTTCTAATACAAAATACTGTCAAATCATTCTTCCCTATATTGGAATAATAAATGCTTAATCCAGAATAAACACTAATCAATTTTTCTATTATTTTTTCTCTGCCTGTTATTGTTGTCTCATTTTGTAATAACTTTTCTAATATGGTTTTAGCATCAGTAATATATCTATTAGCAGTTTTATAATCATTAAAATGCATGATATAATACTTTGATAGAAAAATATTTGCATTTGCTTCTCCAAATAAAAATTTACTTTCTTTTGCATTTTTTAAAGCCAATTTGTAGTAAACTAAACTAGAATCAACATTATATTTTTCAAATTCCATTCCAATGTCTAAATAAGCCTTGTTCGCTGTAGTATCATTTGTAACTTTTCTTAAAATAATTCTGATGCTATCTATTTTATTGATTTGTGCATAAAGTGTTGTAGATAAAAAAGTTGCAAATAGTGAAGATAGTATGCATTGTTTTAGTTTTTTCATTCAGTTTTTCTTATATATCAATTGAATAAATATCGTGTTAGTATTCAGTAAATAAATCAATTCAATTAACATCGGTTAAGGAGTGCTATAGTAAAATAAATTTTAAATTTATTTAATTTATTTATCATTTCTGGTATTGATCATTTTGCTGTATACATCTACTAAATAAATAGTTAGATTTAAATGTAGAAAATAATTCTTTTCTTAAATGTAACAATTTATTTCAATTGTGTACTTACCCCAATTTTAGTATGATTCAAAAGTATAGTTAATTTTTGTTTTTCGATTTTAGTTTTAAATAAAATTACCTTTAGCCTAGAAACACATTCCTACCCCAACACCCGAAGGCTTTTGAGCTAATGATTTTGATTCTAATAGTGATGCTCTCCATAGTTTAAATTCAATTGGCGTTCTGTTTCCAAGGGCTGAATGTGGTCTTTCAAAGTTGTATTCATACATCCATTCTGCGGCAAGCTCTCTGGCATGATCCAAGGAATAAAAGAGATTAGAATTTAGTAATTCTCTTCTACACGTTCCATTAAAACGCTCAATCAAGCTGTTCTGTGTTGGTTTTCCTGGCTGAATAAAGGTTAGTTTAACATTGTTTTCATACGCCCATTTCCTAAGCTCATGACTAACATTTTCAGGGCCGTTATCGATTCTAAGTTCCTTGGGTAATTTACCTTGTGCTTTTAACCTTTCTAGTGCACGTATAAGACGTTTGGTAGGGATTGATATTTCTACATCAACTGATAGACATTCGCGGTTATAATCATCAATAATATTTAATGTTCTAAACTTCCTTCCATCCATTAAGGAATCACTCATAAAGTCCATTGACCAGCAGATATTCTCTTGCAAAGGTTGTAATATTAGGCTTTGCTCGCGTTTAGGAAGCTTTTTACGCACTTTCTTAGGTAAAGTAAGTAAAAGCTCTTTATAAACCCTTTCTATGCGCTTGTGGTTAATTTTATGCCCTTTGTTGCGAATCATCTTTGTAATCATTGGGCAACCATGCTGCCGCTTTGTTATGCATTCCTTTATTTCTTGAATCACAAACGAATCATCTTTTTGCTTTGCCTTATAATGGAATTGGCTTACACTCATGTTAACTAATGCACAGGCCCGACTTTTAGGTAGCTTATAGCTTGTAATTGCTTCCATTGCTATTTCCCTCCGTTGGTCGGGCCCCAGCCCTTTTTTGAGATTATCTCCTTAAGCGCTGTATGATCCAAACTTAGATCAGCAAACATTCTTTTTAACCTGGAATTCTCCTCCTGCAAGTCCTTCAAACGTTTTAAATCAGATGCCTCCATGCCTCCATAACGTTCTTTCCATTTGTAAAAACTTGCTGGTGTGATTCCTAATTCTCTTGCAATGTCATCTACTTTGCGACCGTTTTCGTGCTCCTTGAGCGCGTTAACAATCTGAGCTTCTGTAAAATTACTTTTTTTCATTTTAGTTTATGTGAAAGTTAATGTTTTTTATACTTTCAAATTGAACTAATTTTGGGGGTGAGGACAAAATTCCAATTGCAATTGAAGTTAAAATTAGAATTTAAATTAATTATTCCAGGTCCATACTCGCGGTACTTTGTTGGATAATAACTATAAACTAATTTGCCATTGCATAAAATTTCGTAATAAGGAAATTTGTTATGATTACCTTTTACTATAAAATTAATCCTATTTCCTACCTTAGTTACTATTAAATCACAAGTAATATCAATGTTCGGAGAAATAGGTTCTACAAATGGGTAACCCGATTCTCGATGCTTTCGTACTAAAAATCCCTTTATCTCATCAGTTGCAATGTTAGTGTGACAAATGTCCTTAAACATAGGATACTTTTCTTCTTGTGTTTCACTCACATCAGCTGGTTCTTCATCTGGTTGCGGTGGAAATATAAAAGTATTTGAACTGCTATTAAAGGAAATTAAACATCTTTTGCTTGTAACAATTTCGGCATTTAAAAAAATTTGATTTGATGATTGTAATATTTCCCTTTTTAATATTTTATTAGAATCAATGTTTGCCTCTAATCGAACTCTATATGTTCCTGTTTCGCCAAACATTCTGTCATCTGTTTTAACGTATTCATCTTCAAACGGCCCAGGTATCCAATATCCACCAACTGAATTCAAAAAATTTAAAAAGGAATCCCGATTATTTGCATTTTTGAAAATATCTTCGTTAACAAAAAATTCCTTTAATTTCTTTCCTATTGTACGTGCTATAAAAGCATTAATTTTAATATTTATGATACTCATTGGTTATTAATTTTGATTAGTGAATCTAATTCACTAGTGTCCCGTTAAAAATATTGAAATTTGTTTGAAATTCTTGATATCATTAGGTTTTTAGGTGAAAATTGTCGGTGACGATTTGAATTGGAATTTTGTTTTAAGATTCATATTTGACTATGA
>VEQB01000525.1 GCA_018883485.1 Bacteroidota bacterium | reverse complement strand
CATAATAACAGTATGTTGAGATATTTTAATTTTATTTTAGTTGACAAAATTGGGTAAATTAAGAGTTGTTTTATTGTATATTTGTAAATTAAAAAAATTACCTTTGAAATGTAATTAACACAAACAATGGAAATGAAAGAGATTTTTTCAGAACGATTTAAGTCGGCAAGGTTAATGAGAGGTTTTTCATTGCAGGACTTGGCAGATGCTTTGGACAATCAAATAACTCGTCAGGCCATACATAGGTATGAGAAGGGGGAGGTTATTCCTGATAACGAAAAAATAATTCTAATAAGTAAGGTTTTAAATGTAAACCCAGATTTCTTTTTTAGAAGTACTAAAGTGGAGCTTGGTGAAGTGGAGTTTCGGAAATTGAGCAAAATGCCACAAAAGGAGGCCTCTGTTATTAAAGAAATAACTAAGGAGAAACTTTCACGATATTTAGAATTGGAAGAAATTTTAGGCTTATCGAATGGGTTTGTAAACTACTTAAATGACTTTGAAATTATCACCACCTACGAGCAAGTAAACAGAGCGGCCAATCTTTTAAGAGATAAATGGAACTTAGGAAATGGAGCGATATTTAATGTGGTTGAAATTTTAGAGGATAAAAATATCAAAGTAGTTAAATTAGATGTAGATGAAGATTTTGATGGTCTGCAAACTTTTGTGAATGGCAACATTCCAGTAGTTGCTTACAATATAAGGAAGGCAAATAAGCCTGATAGGATACGGTTTACTCTTTTGCATGAATTGGCTCATTTACTTTTGAAGTTTGGAAATATAAGTGAAAGGCAAAAAGAGACCTTGTGTCATCAGTTTGCAGGTGCTGTGTTACTGCCTGAGGAAACTATAAAATTGGAGTTAGGGGAGCATAGAAACAAGATTTCTTCATTAGAGTTGGCCAATATTAAAAAGCAGTATGGAATTTCTATGCAAGCCATCATCATGAGAGCTAAAGATTGTGGTATTATTAATGAAAACTACACCAAACAGCTTTTCTTTTTCTTTAAACAGATGAATTGGAGGGTAGATGAACCCTACGATTATGAAGGAGTTGAGCAATCCAATCGCTTTGAGCAATTATTGTTTAGAGCTTTGATTGAAGACCAAATATCAATGTCGAAAGCAGCCTCCTTGAATAATCAGACTTTGGCTGAGTTTAGAAAGGAGCACCAAATGGCGTTTTAATTTCATAGTAATTTGTGCAGGTATGAAAGTGAAAATCGCCGTTACTGACGCTAATATCTTTATTGATTTACACGATTTGGAATTGACAAATTCTTTCTTCAATCTTGATATAGAAATACACACAACAACGGCAGTTTTTTATGAGTTGTATTCTGACCAGCAACAAATCCTTAAAGTTTATCAGTCTGTTAATAAGCTTACTATTCATAACCTGGGTGAGCAAGATTTTATAGAAATCTTCAAAGAAGGTTACCCCAAATCCTTGTCTGAAGCTGACAAAAGCGTTTTACATGTTGCTAACAAAATAAATGCTTGTGTATTGAGCAGTGATAAAACACTGCGGAATTATGCTAAAAATAAGGAGATACAATATCATGGTATGATTTGGATTTTTGACCAACTGGTTGAAAAAGCTGTTTTAACCAAGAAAGAAGCTGCTAGTAAATTAAGCCAACTTGTTGCTGTTAATTTTCTTTTTAGAAACAATCAGAAGTTGGGTGATGAGATTGAAAAGAGATTGAAAATATGGAGGTAATGGGAAAGGGTTTGTCTATTAGGATTAGCAG
>VEQB01000524.1 GCA_018883485.1 Bacteroidota bacterium | reverse complement strand
GTTTATCTTTATACCAAGTATTGTCAGAGGTGTAGTGAATATTATAGTCGCCATTTGGTACATTTTTAATAGTTACTGATTTAACATTTTTCTTATCAACGATCAAGTTATCGTTAATTGTAACAAATGTTCTACCGGTTGGCTTATTTGGCTTTAATACTACTTTTCCTGTATTGGCACCTTCTGACTGATAGTTTACGTAAATGTGTTTTGAGCAAGAACTGAATACCAACAGTCCGCTCAAAAAAATAAGTAAATGAATTTTTCGCATTGTTTTCAATTTAATTTTCCTACTCATATGGCTTTTCGGTTTCGCCCCGTTTCATTGTGGTCGCTAGACTCCACTTTGTCCTAAGAAGCACCCATCCCTGATTGGAGGGGAGGTGCTATTATAGGTTGGTTATTGTAATATCAATGTAAGTTCTAAGTCTGTACCTGCAACAATTTGCACTTGTCCTTCCCCATAGTACTGAGATCCTGCTATTGTGGTTTCGCAATCATAATAATAATTAGCAGGGTTTAATTGCCCAAAATCTACTTTGCCTGTGGCATCGGTCTTTTTATCTTGTAAATATATCGAATTGTCGAGGTTAGCTTGAGAGGTTGCAAGTCCAACTGCTACATCTGTAAGATAACCTGTTGAACCCTCTAATTTAACTTTAACAACTAATCCACCAGTAGTTTTTGCTGGTTCAGGTTCATCTTTTTTACAGCCACTAAATCCAGCAGCTAATCCTAAAAATAGGAATGCGAAAACAATAATTTTACTTTTCATTTTTAAATTTATTTTTTAATTTTCCTACTCATATGGCTTTTCGGTTTCGCCCCGTTTTTTTTGTGGTTGCTGAACTCCACTTTTATTTATTTGATAGCAAAGGTAAAGTTAGTTTATGCCAAATTGGGTCAATCGTTTAGTGGCATTATTTCATTTGACCTTATTTGTCAATCTATTTTCAGCCTAGGTTCAATTAGTAAAGAATTTGTAGGTTATTTCAGCTTAGAAATTACTTGAATGCGAAATAGAATTATGAACCTATAGCTTAATTTAATGCATCTTCAATTTAGACTTTTTGGATGTTGAAGTGAATTGAATGATGGGGAATTTTAGGAGATTTGTTGGGTGGTAGGTTTGATTATTACTCCTGCTCTAACTGACTATCAGGCAGGAGAATTTTAAGTTCAGTGCGTCTATTAAGTTGGTGCTCTTCCTCCGTGCAATCAACGCCATTGGAACAATTATTTATAAGGCGAGTTTCGCCGTATCCTTTGGCTATTATTTTGTCTTTTGGAATGCCTTTGGCAATAATATATTTTACACAACTGTTTGAACGACGTTGAGATAATTTAATATTATACTCATCACTCTCTCTGCTATCGGTGTGGGACGACAATTCAACTGTTAGCTCTGGATGAGATAGCATATAAACAACTAATTTATCTAACTCTACTTTCCCTTCTGGCCTTAAAAATGACTTATCAAGATCGTAAAATATCATACCTAAATTAATAAATTCTTCAGCTTTTTTCTCCTGAAAAACTAAAGTAAAGAATACAGTATCATTACAGACATCCTTTACCAAAACAATGTTTTTTACTTTAGCATCTTCATAATTTATTAGACTAGCAGCAATAGAATCTAACTTCTCTTTGTTTTTTGGCATATAGGCAAACACACCTGAAGAATCTGTTAAAGCCTTTTTAATTAATCCTTTTGGCTGGTACATACTAACTATTACGCCCTCTAATAGTTTACCAGTG
>VEQB01000523.1 GCA_018883485.1 Bacteroidota bacterium | reverse complement strand
ATTTTACTAGCTGGGGCTTGGGCTCTTTTGTTAAATCCAGCTTTTTTAATAATGTCTTTGCCGCTACTTATGCAAAAATTGTGGAACAAAGAGACCGCCTTTTGGGGTGTTAATTACCATTACCAAATAGAGTTTGCAGCATTAATTAGCATGGCATTATTATTTGTCTTAAAACCTGTGAAAATTAAATGGCGCGTTCCTACATTAGTATTGTTAATCTTTTTATCTGCATTAACTTCTTATAGTTTAATGCAGCAACGGCATGCTTATTTAAACCCAAGCAAAGAGAATATTTTTGAAAAAGCACATTATCAATCTACTTTAAACGTAAGTAAAATTAAACAACGTTTAGCAAGCTTACCTACAGAAGCCAGAATAACAGCTCAAACCAATCTGCTGCCGCATTTAAGTAATAGAAAACACGCCTTTCATTTCCCCTATGTGTTAGAATCTAATTTACTAATAATGACGAAAAAAGAAACCGCTTATTATCCTTTAAACGAAGAAGATGGAAAAGCCTTTATCGATTCATTAATTTGGAAGGCAAGATGGCGGGCGGATACAAGTAATACTGAGTTACTATTACTGTATAGACCCAATTAATTTTTCTTGATATGGTATTTTACTAAATTTTCTAAAGGTGATTTAAGTACCTTGCCCATATGCATGTCAAAGCTTAAGGCAACTTCTTCCAGAATATCTTTGTAAGTAAAACCAACAGAACCTATACAATTAAATTTGTATTTTTTATATTCTGGATATTTACTCACTAAATTTTTAAAAAAATCTCTAAACGAGTCGCGTACCTTATTCCTAATATAAGGATGCGTTGGGTATTCTTCTGCAAATTTGCAAAAGCTAGCGAGATAACGATTTGGAAATTGGGTAGTATAGAGCGTATGAAAAATTTGTTCATTATCCTCAATTTGGAAACGTTCTTTGAACCTTGCCTGTAATTCTGGTTCAAGACGCTTGCGCATAAAATCTCTTAAGAATTTTTTACCAATATGAGAACCTGAACCTTCATCACCCAATAAATAACCTAAAGAGTCTATATTTAAACTAATATCATTACCATCATATAAACAGGTATTACAGCCGGTTCCTAAGATGGCTGCAAATCCATACTCATCGCCCAATAGTGCTCTTGCAGTAGCTAATAAATCATGTCCAACAAAAATAGCTTGAACCTTTGGAAATGCTTTAATTAGAGCCTTGCGCACAATGTCTTTTTTCTCTGGAGTGCTGCAACCTGCGCCATAAAAATAGATTTCACTTACCAATTCACCATCTAAATCTTTCAAAAGATTTTCTGAAAGTGAATAATAAATTGCCTCCGTATCTATAAAATATGGATTGTAACCAATGGTATGATACACTTTTTGATCAATTCCATCTTTTGAGGTTAAACACCAATCTGTTTTGGTTGAACCACTATCTGCTATTAAATACATTTGTTTTAAGTTTACAGTACGATTATATAAATAATATCGTTTGAACGCAAATTCAATTCTTAATCTACACGTGCTCAAAGTATTATAAAAATGGCATTGAAATTCCTGAACCCATTGCTTATCATTGATTTTCGATACCTCATAATATATGATATTTTCTGGCTCTATAAAAAGTAAATTACCTAATACTGGAACAACCATTTTTACTGTGATGAGTGCACTTGCGCAAGAACATCAAGCAATTAATTTGGCGCAAGGTTTCCCCGATTTTAGTTGTAACAATGAATTAGTTTCATTGGTAAACCAA
>VEQB01000522.1 GCA_018883485.1 Bacteroidota bacterium | reverse complement strand
AAGCATAGAAGACCTAAGGTACAATAGAATTGTTATTGCCACAGATGCCGACGTGGATGGCATGCATATCCGTTTGTTATTGCTTACTTTCTTCCTTCAATTTTTCCCAGATTTAGCTAAGAATGGTCATCTATTTATTTTAGACACGCCATTGTTTAGAGTTAGAAACAAGCAAAAGACCTTTTATTGCTATAGTGAAGAAGAAAAACAAAAAGCGATTTCGCAATTGGGTTCAAGACCAGAAATAACTAGATTCAAGGGCTTAGGCGAGATATCGCCAGATGAATTTGGGTTATTTATTGGTGAGGATATTCGCTTACAACCTGTAGTGCTTAATCCAGAACTTTCTATTCAGAAAATGCTAGAATACTACATGGGTAAAAACACCTTAGAGAGACAAAATTTTATCATCGATAATCTAAGAATAGAAAAGGATACTATTTATAACGAGGAGTTAGAAGAGGAATTGGTTTAATACAAATTGAACTTTTCTTGTTTTAAAAAGCCATATAACCTAATTCCAAATTCATGCGCTGTACTTACAGCTAAACTGCTAGGAGCACCGATGGCAGCAATAATAGGAATGCCAGCCATAGCTGCTTTTTGAACCAACTCAAAACTTGCTCTTCCACTTAACAATAAAATAGATTTGCTCAGGTTAATATGCTTATCTGTTAATGCAGCGCCAATTAATTTATCTAGGGCATTATGCCTTCCCACATCTTCTCGCATCAACACCAATCTACCTTCGGCATTAAATAGCGCGCAGGCATGTATACCACCAGTAAATTTAAATACGGTTTGAACCGAATCTAACTGCTGCGTTAATTTAAATAGGAGTGAAGTGCTTGGTTCGAAACCCAAATGAGTAACCCTGTCGCAATGTTGTTTTATGCTTTCAATGCTGGCTTTCCCGCAGACCCCACAACTTGAGGTGGTGTAAAAATTTCGTTGTAAGTTTTCTGCATCAAAAAGAACATCTTCCTTGAGTTCAACCCTTACAATATTAAATTGTTGCTGCAAGGTATTAAGCTCTGTGCAATACTTAATACTTGCAATTTCATTTACATTTTTTATAATTCCTTCAGTAAATAAAAATCCAAGTGCCAATTCAAAATCATGTCCTGGAGTACGCATGGTAACCGAGATTCTCCATTGCTCGCGTAATTCCAATTTACCATGGCCAATTCTTATTTCTAGGGGTTCTTCAACAGCAACCAAGTCCTCTGCATCTTCCAACTTACCCTCCAGAAAACGCTGAATGCTTACTTTACTTACTGCGGCTTGGCTCATTCACTTATTAATGTTAATCTGTAACGCTTTTCACCAATGCTTAAAATGGCATAATAGGTTTGTGTTGTTGCTAGCAATCCTAGATCCACTTCTACATTTTTCTGATTTCTTTTTAATTTCTGTGACAATAGGAGAGCCCCAGTGCTTGAAAATATCTGGAGGGTTGCTCCTTTTTCTAAAAGTGGAAGTTCAAAAGTAAATTTGCCATCTTTGGAAGGATTAGGGTAGGCTTTAAATTCAAAATTTTCTGCGCTTATATTTTTTTTTATCAAGGCAGTTTTGTCTTTATAGCCAAAAACATAATCACCCACTTTCAAGTGATTTACTACAAATCTGCCCAACTTATCTGTTTTACTCCCTCCAGTTAGCTTAGTCATATCTTCTATTTCAACAAAGGGCTTAGAGGGGTCTTTCCTGTAAAGCAGCGTAATACTATCTTCTGTTTGAACCAATAACTCATTATCAAGT
>VEQB01000521.1 GCA_018883485.1 Bacteroidota bacterium | reverse complement strand
GCTAAAACTACCATTGATAATGTAAACCCTGATGAATTAACCTGGAAACACTACTACTTACGCGCTATTTGTGGTGCTCGTATGAGTAACCAAGATGTGTGCACTACAAATTTAACCAAAGCCGTTCAATTAAGTTCTGATGCAAGAACGATGGCTAAAGACGATATCGAATTCCGCAATTTCTTTAGTAATCCATTATTTCAAGCGGCAATACGCTAATTAAGAAATACCTTATTCAAAAAGCCTTTCCGATTTTCGGGAAGGCTTTTTTGTTTTCCACAGTTTTGTGCATAAAGCGCTCCCATTTGCAAGTGCGAATACCTTAATTTTACCTTTTTAATTATAGTATGGCATCAGAAGAAGTAAAGTACGACGAAAGCAGCATTAAATCCCTTGATTGGCGCGAACATATTCGTTTAAGACCAGGGATGTATATTGGAAAGTTAGGAGATGGTAGCGCCATGGATGATGGTATTTATATCCTCCTTAAAGAAATCATTGATAACTCTATTGATGAGTTTGTGATGGGTAATGGAAGGCAAATTGATATTAGAATTACCGAAAATAAAGTTACTGTTAGAGATTATGGCAGAGGAATACCTTTAGGTAAAGTTATAGAATGCGTTTCTCAAATTAATACCGGTGGTAAATACGATTCAGCAGCATTTAAAAAATCTGTAGGCTTAAATGGGGTAGGTACAAAAGCAGTAAATGCATTGTCGGTTTACTTTAAAGCACAAAGCTTTAGAGAGGGTAAAACCAAAATTGCCGAATTTGAAAAAGGAGCTTTAACCAAAGAACACAAGTTACAAGATTCTATTGAACCTAATGGAACAGCTATTTCTTTTATTGCAGACGATACCATTTTTAAACATTTTAGATTTGTTAACGAATACATAGAGAATTTACTCTGGAATTATGTGTATCTCAATTCTGGACTCACCATTTGGTTTAACGATAAAAAGTACTTTTCTAAAGATGGTTTGTTAGACTTATTAAAGAGAAAAACCAATGTAGATGAGTTGCGCTATCCTATTATTCATTTAAAAGGGGAGGATATAGAAGTAGCGCTTACCCACGAAAACCAATATGGAGAGGAGTATTATTCTTTTGTAAATGGGCAACATACCACCATGGGAGGTACTCACTTAAATGCCTTTAGAGAAGCCTTTGCCAAAACCATAAGAGATTTTTACAAAAAAGATTTCGACTTAGCAGATATACGCGCAAGTATTATTGCCGCAGTTAGCATACGTGTGCAAGAACCCGTATTTGAAAGTCAAACCAAAACCAAACTAGGCTCAACCAACATGGCACCAACTGAGTCGCCAACCGTTAAGCAATTTATGACAGATTTTATGAAGAAGAGTTTAGATGATTATCTTCATAAACATCCCGATACTGCAGAGGCCCTATTACGCAGAATTAATCAAAGTGAACGCGAACGTAAAGAAATGGCTGGTATTAAAAAGTTGGCCAATGAGCGTGCAAAAAAAGCAAACCTTCATAACAAGAAATTACGCGATTGTCGCTTTCATTTAAATGATGGTAAAGACGAACGAAAGCTTGAAACTACCTTGTTTATTACCGAAGGAGATTCTGCTAGCGGTTCTATTACAAAAAGCAGAAATGTAGAAACTCAGGCGGTGTTTTCTTTAAGAGGTAAGCCGCTAAATTCTTATGGTTTAACTAAGAAGATTGTTTACGAAAATGAAGAGTTTAATCTATTGCAGCATGCGTTGAATATTGAGGAAAGCATAGAAG
>VEQB01000520.1 GCA_018883485.1 Bacteroidota bacterium | reverse complement strand
GCCCAATTGCTCCATTGGTAATTTGTTTCAATAATAGCTGAATAAGATTTACCCATTAATTCGGCAGCAGTAGCGCGATCGCGTTCCAAATCATCAAGGTATTTAAGAAAAAGCACCCAAGAGGTTTGCTCCACATAATCCAGCTCGCTGCCACAGCCCGCATCTTTGTGGAGGATATCATCTATATTTTTAAATGTTTGTTCGAACATGGTTGGGAAATTAAGGGATTTAAGGCAATAACTCCAATTCATCTCAACTTTATGTGCTAAATAATTTATATAACAAATTGCCTTTGGCATACTTTTTTCTATGAGTTTATATATCGCTTAATTGCCTATAGACCAATAAAATTCTGATGTGACCATCTTTAAGGGATTTAAAGATCACTACTGCATCAAACTCCAGCCGTCGGTTGGAGAACCCATTAAAAAAACTTCTCGTTTCAGGTAGATTAGAGTCATTGGAAATTTTACCAATAAGGCCAATTCTAAAATCATAGCAATGTCAATGATATTAGAGCCGTAAAAGCCGAATTTAAAAAACCAACCCAAATCTCCCTTACCCCTATAATTGGTTCAGAACTATTTTAAATCTGAATCATTTTACCCAACTGTAACGTCTCTTGTGGCTCATGGATAATCAATGTGTCAAGCGTACCAATAACACGGTCAAATGGCCAAACTATATCATTTTTTAAACAATTAATTTCAAACAAAATGTCAATCAAAACAATAAATTTTCACTTGTGGGAAGCCTGTAATATGCGCTGCAAATTTTGCTTCGCCACCTTTAATGATATTAAAGAATATTCCTCTTCAAAAGCTAACCTTTCAAAAGCCCAGCACCTTAGCATAATTAAGCAAATTGCCGACTTCAAGGTTGAAAAAATCAATTTCGTTGGTGGTGAACCAACCTTGTGTAAATGGTTACCCGACTTGGTTTCTTATGCAAAAAGTCTTGGGCTAAAAACCTCAATTGTATCAAATGGATGGAAAGAGAATAGCGAGCTTCAATCGCTTGTCTCCATCTACTGTTAGCAGTGAGGTGGCATTGCCTCGTCAACAGCCATTAATTGCCTATTTGAAAAAAGGCAATCAACTATTCCGCCAACAGCTGATGATTGAATAACAAACCGATTTTTTTATCTTATTTAACCAATCCCTTCAGCATAGGAACGAAGGCAAATTTGCCAAAAATTTCTTTTTTGATTTCTGTGTCGCTTATCTTAGTAATGCGCACCATATCCTGATTTTGATGGCCATCCTCTAAAGGCAATACGATGAATCCCCCTATCTTAAGCTGCTGAAGCAGTGCGGCCGGAATCTCCGGAGCGGCGCAGGTAATGAGAATTTTGTCAAAAGGAGCAAAAGTTGGCAAGCCTTCAAATCCATCTTTTAAGAAAGTTTTCGACTTCCCCATGATAAGTTCAATATAGGCATTGCCTAGAGGATTAGTTACAACTTGAGCATAAGTGTCATTAGGAATATTGATAGCTCTGGTAAGATGAAAAGCAACGACTATTCCACTAAGGTTTGCATCTGTTTCTTGCATATCCTCTACACCACCAATTTTCAATCCATTAATCTTTATAACATCAGCCATATTAAGGCCATTGACTTTTGTAAAAGCAATGTACATAGTGGCTTTCTTTTCTATCAGATTTTTGCCTTTGAGAAAATTAAAACCAAGAATAAGTAGAGTTATAGCGATGGCTGTTAATGCACCTATTTTTGTTTCGTTTGATACTTTCATTGCTTTCGGTTGTCTTGGGTTATT
>VEQB01000105.1 GCA_018883485.1 Bacteroidota bacterium | reverse complement strand
CTTCACGCGTTTTCACTAATATACTGCAATTAGCCGCGCATGCATTGCAGGTGCTGGCATACCAGTTAGGAATGCCTGGTGTAATATTTTCTGGCTTTACAATGTACGGAATCGCATTCTTAACAGGTGTTTTATTACAAGCAGCCAAGGCTACTGCCGAGATGCCAAATCCAAAGTATTTAAGGAAATCGCGACGGTTAGAACTTAGTTCACCATCCTCTTCCGTAAACACTTCCTCTAGTGGAATACCTTCTGCAAATTCATGCTTTTTGCTTGCAAGGAATTTTGGGTCATTGTTTAACTCCTCTAATCCTCTCCAGTATTGATTTTTATTTTCCATTGATCGTCTGTTCTTCTAATTAATTAATAATGACATTTACCACATTCCAAACCACCGTTTTGAGCAACGGTTACTGCAGTTTGACCTTCAGCTTTTAAGTTGGCATGTAATTTTTCGTAGTAATCATTGTTGGCAACATCCACTTGTGCTTCACGGTGGCAATTGATACACCAGCCCATTTGTAAACTTTTTTGTTGTGATACTACCTTCATGGTTTCAATTGGGCCATGGCAAGCCTGACACTCAACTTTACCAATTTTTACGTGCTGTGCGTGGTTAAAGTAAGCATGGTCTGGCAAATTATGAATGCGCACCCATTTGATAGGTGTCTTAGGTTTGCTTGGGTCATAAGCACGCTTTTCTGCATCCCAGCCTACTGCATTGTAAATTTTTTGTATTTCTGGAGAAACTTTTCCATCTTCTTTTTTAGCTTGAACATGCATATGGCAGTTCATACAAGTGCTAGCCGATGGAATCGAAGCTTGCTTGCCTTTATCGGCACTGCTATGGCAATACAAACAATTGATTTTGTAGGTACCTGCATGTAATTCGTGCGAATAATTAATAGGTTGGGTAGGAGCGTAACCTTTTTGAACCCCAATTTCTTTATTACCATAATCAAAGCCAAAAAGACCAAAGATTAAAGTAAACATTAAAGTAACCAAAATGGTTCCTACCAAGGGATGTTTCTTAAATAATTTGTAACGGAAAGAAAGAGTATTGTCCTTCCAGCTTGTTTCCATGGCAGCTTCTGCGGCAGCCTCTTCTGGTTTGCGCTGCACGTATAAGTTGTTTACCACCGTTTGTATGCGGTAAAGTACAAATACGATTAGGGCTAATACAACCGCCATTACTATTAATGCATAGTAAGTGGTGCTATTGTAAAAACCGCTACCTCCAGAGGTGCTTCCTGTGCTTCCATCTGTTGGAGCAGCTCCAGCGCCTGCAGTTGCAGCAACAACTGGCGTTGCTGGTGCCTCAGACTCTTTTTTAATGTAATCAACAATGGAGGTAATTTGAGCATCACTCAAATTTTCAAATGCGGTCATTGGAACTTCATTATTTTCCTTGTAGACCTGAACAGCAAGCGCATCACCGGATGCAACTAGTTTCTGTGAATTCTTTATCCACTTAATTAACCAGCCCGCTTCTCTGCGTTTGTGCACATCTTTGAGGGCAGGTCCCACCACTTTATCATTAATAGCGTGGCAAGCCGTACAATTGGCTTTGTAGAGCTGCTCTCCTTCTGCCACGTCGGCAAAGGCAAATTGCACACTCATTAAAATAGAAACAGCTAACGACAATAATTTAGATAGCTTCATTGAATTAAACAAATTTTCGGTTATTAGGCCTGATTTTTAATATGTTATACTTGTTTGCAAATCCCGCGCTGGACTAATGCCCAGAGAGGTTTTTTCCAAACCCGCCGCGAATATATAAACTATTCCTTTACCATAGAAACTTGGTGGAAAAATTTACTATTTAGAAAGTTTCTAAGGAGGGCGCCAAAGGCAAGGCGGGGGGTGCCTTAGGCACGCGTGGGGTGGCTTTGCCGCGGGGATGGCTTAAGCTTGCAGGGTGCGCGAAGCTCCCAACGCGAAGCTCCCAGCGCGAAGCTCCCAGCGCGAAGCTCCCAACGCGAAGCTCCCAGCGCGAAGCTCCCAGCGCGAAGCTCCCAGCGCGAAGCTCCCAGCTTCTTACTGCAACAACATCTTCTGCAAATCACTCGAATTTGGCAGCGTTACATCGTTGTCTAAACTTTCGAAAATGGAGTTTTTACTTTTGAATTCTGGAACAATCTTTTTCATTTTTCCTACAATAAGCATATTGTCTTGGTAAGAATAGGAATTAATTAAGTCTTGTATATCTGTTTTGATATTTTCGAAATTGTATTCTCTTACTTTACCTATCATAATCTTCTCATGGTGGGTAGGCATAGAATTTTCTTGATCGTTTAGGAGTTCTTCAAATATTTTTTCTCCAGGTCTAAGGCCTGTATAAACTATTTGAATGTCTTTGCCTAGGGTTAAACCACTAAGCTTTACCATTTTCTTGGCAAGGTCTACAATTTTAGTACTTTTACCCATATCAAAGATGAAAATTTCTCCTCCTTTGCCCATATTGCCGGCTTCTAAAACTAACTGACAAGCTTCAGGGATGGTCATAAAATAGCGGGTAATGTCTGGATGGGTTACAGTAATAGGTCCTCCTTCTGCAATTTGTCTTCTAAACCTTGGTATTACAGAGCCGCTAGAACCCAAAACATTCCCAAAACGTGTGGTGATAAAACGAGTTCTTCCTTTATTGGTTTCGGCGAGGTGCTTGTCTAAACTCTGCACATATATTTCGGCAACACGTTTGCTTGCCCCCATTACATTGGTTGGGTTAACCGCTTTATCTGTGCTCACCATTACAAACTTTTCGGTATTAAATTGTACTGCTAAATCCGAAACCGTTTTGGTGCCATTTATATTGGTCCAAATGGCCTCTCCCGGATTCTCTTCCATTAAAGGAACATGTTTATATGCCGCTGCATGGTAAATAATTTCAGGGTGAAAAGCTTCGAAAACGCGAACCATTCTAGGTAAATTGGTTACATCTGCCACCACAATATCTACAAAAGTATTGAGGGCTTCAGGATAAATTTCTCTAATTTCTGCATCTAATTCGTATAGTTTAAATTCATCTTTATCTAAACAAACTAATTTCTTTGGTTTAAACTTAAGTAATTGCCTCACCATTTCTGAACCAATAGAACCGCCCGCGCCAGTAATCATAACTACTTTACCATTAATTTGCGTACTAATAGCATCTTTGTTTAGTTTAATAACATCACGCTCAATAAGGTCTTCAATTTTGGCCTGCTTAATTTGGTTAAAACTAAGTTCGCCATTTATCCATTTTTCTACTGGCGGCACAGTGCGCACCATTACATTTAGGTTCAAGCAGCGTTCTATGATATCTTGTTTTTTACTTAAACCAATGTTTGGGTCGGCAATAATCAATTGCTTTACCTCATATTTGCGTAATACGCTCTCTAAATCATGGGCGCCACTATAAATAGTTACTCCATCTAATATCTTTTCAAATTGATTTGAACCATCATGAAAGAAAGCAACAATTTTAATGGCCAATTCACTTTCGTTTTCTAATTTACGCTTGGTGGTTATACCATTAGTGCCAGCACCATAAATAGCGTAAGGTATTCTTTCTTTACCTTTATCTTTGGTAATTCTTAAGAACATCAAACGCACAAATAGCCTAAAACTGGCCAGGAAAAAGGTAGACAATACAAAATCTATTAGCAAAATAGATAGTGGAAAGATGTGGGCATGGCTTGTGGGAAAATAACGGTAAATTGAATCAATAAAAAACAAGAAAAATAAAGATGTACCCATGGCATAAAAAATGCGCAAACCATCTTGAATACTGGTATGTCTAATCACAAATGCATGTAACCTAAAGTAACTAATATTAACACCCTTCACCAACAATAAAATAGGTGCCGCCGCTACTGCATCATAAAATAAATCATAAGTAAACCCAAGGCTAAATCTTGCTATTACCGCTAATAAGTAGGCTATAGCACATAAACCTATGTCAAATAATAGAATAAACCAGCGGGGTACCTGGCTAGATTTGTTAAATAATAAATGGAGTAATTTCATTTAAATTTTTTATATGGCGCAAATATATAGGGGAAATTTTGGAAAAGTGGCAAATTTATCTTCACCACCAAGGTCTTCCCCCCCCCCTTCCGCCGGGAGGCGGACACAGTCCAGTGGGCAAGATGTCGCTAATGCTCCAACCAAAACCCATCCTTTACCTCCCGCCCCAATGCCCTTAACTCATAGCCAAAGTTCTCCTTTAAGAATTTTCTATGACTCGCAGATACAGCAGGAATGGGGCAGTTCCAAGCATAGGCGCGCTCTTTGTAATAATGAAATGGAATAGAATCTACTAGAAAGGTATCTAAGGTGCCTATGCGGTAATTGGTATAGGGTACTATAAGATTGGCAGAGGTAAAGCCGTCTGTTTGGGTAATTTGCTGGTTGCGGGAACTGTCTTTCAAAATGGAGAAAGGGAAGAAGGAGAGGAGGGCGAAGAGGAGGAGGAGGAGTGAAGAGGTAAGAGTGAAGAGTGAGGAATGTCGAATTTCGAATAATGAATTTTGAATGTTGAAGGTGAATAAAATGTTGAAGGAGAATAAACACAAAGCGGTGGGAAGCATGAGTCTATACTGACTTAAGAAATACCATTCTAGGCTTGATATACCTATGAGGGCAAGTAGCAACAAACGTTCTTGAAGTTTTCTTTTTGTGAATAGGAGAGCTAGGGCAAAAAGGGCATTCAAGAAAATGAGTTTATTCATTAGTCCTTTATAGCCACTGCGCAGTAGCCATTTCTTGAACCGATTGCCGCTGGCAGGGTTAGGGGCTTTAAAGGTGCTGACTTCCACCTTATCGTTAATGCCCCAACTCTGTATGCCTTGGCGGTAGGCTTGGTTCCAATCTTTGGGTATTTGCCATTTGGGGGCGGTGCCAATGCTGAGGCCAGAAGGGTAGAGGGGATAGCCAGTTTGTATGTGGTTCTTATAGATAAGCGGCGCAAGTGCTAGAGCCACGCAGAAGACTAACATAAAGAAACGAAGAAACGGTTTTTTTAATGCTGAAAAAAAAGAACCGTTGTTTTGTTGCTTCGTGTAAAAAAAACGTACAACCAAGAAAAAAACTAACATGGCAGAACTTGGCTTGCAAGCAAATACAAAACAAGCAAGCAATAAAAAAACTTCCGTTGGCAGCGTTTCTCTTTTTATAAAAGCCCAATAACCCAGCAGGGGCACAAAAACCAGCAAAGGCCAATCTGGGCTAGGGGCCGTGAGGTATAGAAACCCCAATGGAAAAACTAATACCGCATAAGCAAATAAATACCACGAAAAATGATACTTGAGTTCTATCCAAATAAAAAGCGCCAAAGCCAACATTAATGAACCATTAATAGCAAAGAAAGGCAAAGTTTCTGGAGGCAAAGGCGAAACTAAGGTTACCAAACTATGCCAGGCACTGCCAAGCCCCAATGCAGGATGCAAATTGCCCAAACCTTTTACTATTCCGTATTCTCGCATCCACTGAATAGTTTGTAAATAATAGCCTCCCATATCATTTATTTTTGTAGGCAAACTGCTTTGGTAAGCAACTAATAAACCAAAGATTACAAAACCTATAACTTCCTTTTTAGATAAAGATTGAAACCAAGTGTTGAGGTTTTTTTTGTAGGGCTTATAGTTGTAACTGTAGCGCCACAAAGCCACAAAGGCGCCAAGAAGAAGAACCAAGAAGGCGAAGGTGTTTATTGCTCCGCCTATCATAAACCATTGACTCAATACCCCAACTATGGCATATCCAACTAATATTGGCGCAAATGGATTGAGAGGTAGGGTTCGCTTTAATAAAATAAAGGGAATTATGCCGTAAATTAGGCAGATTAGGTTTACGGTTAGGAAATATGGGATTAAGGTTAGCATTTTAACTATTAACTAATACAAAACTATGAACTAATACAAAACTATGAACTATGAAGTATGAACTATGAAGAAAGACAAAACTCATAGTTCATACTTCATAGTTATAACTAATAATATTAAACCAATCAACGGACTAAACACCACCGGATTTACCAAACCATGCATTCTTAAGCTTAAAAAATCATCCCCCTGAAGAAGGGAAATATCTGTACCTGCAAGTAGAATTAGGGTTAGGTAAAGAAAGAAAAATTTTGTTTTTAAATCTTGGAAATAGGTTCTTTGGATCAAAAAGAGAATAAATATATGAAGAAACAAACGCACTATTTTATTAAGTAAAAAGCTATGTGGGCCAGAGCAGGTAGGGTTGAACCTATAAAACCCACAAGCCGCATTGGAGAAGCTAAGCCAATCAAAAGATTGAAGGGCAAAGTTGAGTCCGATAAGGGCAAGAATGACAAATAAGATGGGTTTCATTTTTGCTTAAACAATTTGGTAAAGCCTACCATAATTAGGAATGCAAATAAATAAATAATTGCCGGAAAAAGGTATTCGTGAAAGAAGACAAAATGAGCTGGATAAAATAATTGCACCTTAATAAGTGCCAACAAGCGAAGTTGATTAGCCCAAAATAAAATAAAAATACTACCTGGAACCGCAATAGCATATGCTTTCCAGGGTTTTAGAAAGGCTATCATAAAAGCCAAAACGCTTAACATAACGCTGATGCCGTTGCAAGCTTCTTTTATGTTATATATCGCCTTGCCTTGCACCAATACCTGTGCCTTATCTATGGCTTCCATTGTTACTAAAGTGGCTTTTGGTTGAACCCACACCAAAACATTAGCAGTAAATAAGGTAATTGGATCTAAGTTTGGTTGGAAAATATATAAATATATTGTGTAGCCAAGCTGCAAGAGGAGGTAGCTGCCAAGAAATGTAAATACAAAATGGAGAGGTTTCATTTGGCAAAAGTAGTTTATTTGGATAAGTCTTCACCCTAGTCCCCCTTTCGCCAGTTGGCGGACGCAGTCTAGGAGGGGAGACCGTCACCCGTCATTCGTCCCCTATATTCTACCATTTAATAAATTTACATTAAGATAATTACGCAAACTCAACATAAATTTACTTTCTTTGCAGAACCTATGGTAAAAACTAAAATTCCACCTTTAGCCAACTGGTATCTTTTATATACCAACCCCCGAGCCGAGAAAAAGGTTGCCGACGAATTAAAGCGCAAAAACATTGAGGTTTTTTTGCCCCTCCAGAAAACCCTAAAACAATGGAGCGACCGCAAAAAATGGGTTGAGGAGCCCTTGTTTAAGAGTTATGTATTTGTGTATACCGAGTTAGAGAAAAATTTTTATCCAATCCTATATACCAATGGAATTGTAAAATTTATCAGCTTCCAAGGAAAAACTGCTATCGTAGATAAACGAGAAATTGACTTGGTAAAGCGCATATTGGGTGATATCAGCATACAAGCAGAAGCCTTAGAAAATAGTGCAATAGAAATGGGGGATGAAGTAGAAATAGTGGGTGGACCTCTCATTGGCAACAAAGGCAAATTAATCCAATTGCAAGGTGCCCAGAAAGTTATGCTCGAACTAAGTAGCATGCAACAAACTTTGTTACTCACCATTCCCAAAGAATATATTCGCAAAGTTCATCCTTTAAATATTAAACTTGCCGTGACTTCAAATTAATTAATTCATTGAACAACATGAATAAAAATAGAAAATTGACTCATAAAAATCCACCTCTCGCCTCTCGCTTCTCGCCTGCGAATTTAACACTTAACG
>VEQB01000104.1 GCA_018883485.1 Bacteroidota bacterium | reverse complement strand
GGTTCAAACACACCGGTAAATCTACAGTATCTATGTTAAAATTGTAAAATTTAATAGAAATGAAAAATAAAATTTTAGAAATAGTTGGTCAAGTAAGACCCGACATTGATTTTGCAACAGAGCAAACGTTAATTGATAGTGGAATTTTAGATTCTTTTGATATTGTTAGTATCATTTCGGATTTGAATGATGAATTTGATATTAGCATTCGCATTACAGAGTTGAAACCAGAGAATTTTAATTCTGTAGATGCTATCTTAGCACTGGTAGAAAGATTGAAAGCATAGAATGATGTATTGTATAATCAATGATGGGGGTGATACTGGTTATTGTATTGTTGAACAATTAGTACAATTGAATCATGAAGTAATTTTGATTGATAGAAAAGACCAATTACCAGATTCATTACTTAAAATGAAGAGTAATCGTTTTTCTTTTTATTCTTTTGATTTTTATCAAACCCATTTAATAGAATCGGAACTAAAAAACATTCTTTTACCAACTGAAAAATTAAATGGATTTGTTTATGCGGCAGGCATTGGAGGCGTAAGGCCTTTGGCATTAACAACTACAACTTTTGTAAGCGAAATGATGAATGCCAACCTATATGCTTTTTTGGAGTTTGCAAGGTTATTAAGTAAAAAAACAAGACTTGAAACGGGAGGTAGTATTGTTGCTATTTCTTCTGTAAGCAGTATTAAAGGACTGAAATCTAAGATTGCCTATTCTGCCTCAAAAGCTGCTTTAGATGCAGCTATTAGAGGAATGGCAACAGAATTAGCTGAAAGGAAAATTAGAGTTAATTCAATTCGTAAAGGTTGGGTAGAAGCAGATTTAAAGCACGATTTTATTCAAGATAATATTGCCTTAAGTACTCAGGATGATCATGCAAGGCAACTCTTAGGTACCATTGGCACTGCTGATTTAGCAAAATTGGTATGTTTCTTATTGTCTGATGATAGCAAATTCATAAGTGGAACAAATGTGTTGTTAGATGGCGCATATACTATATCTTAGTTTACATGGGGAAATTTGAAAACAAATACATATTAATTACCGGTGCAAGCAAAGGAATTGGATTTACGCTTGCAGAAAACCTTGATAATTTAGGCGCCAAACTCATTTTACACGCTTCTACAGATGCTGGAATGAATAAACTAACCGATAGTTTTGCTAATAAAGGTCATTTACTATTTAAAGCAGATTTTTCTGACCCACTTTCTTTGGAGGAGGCATGGCAATCTCAAATCAATCAGGATATTAAGTTGGATGGTTTTGTTAATTGTGTAGGTTTGCGCTCCAGAAGACCGCTTACTTTGTTGAAACCTGCTCATGTGATGCAAATTTTACATGCAAATGTGGCTTCATTTATAGAAATGTGTCGCCTGATTTGTAGAAAAAATGGCTTCAACCCTGGGTTAAGTATCATCACAATTTCATCTATTGCGGCCCATTCTGGTGGGCCGGGGGTTACAGCTTATGCTGCTTCAAAGGCTGCTACAGAAGCAGCGGTGCGCTGTTTGGCAAAGGAATTGTTTAAAAAAGAAATTAGGGTAAATTCATTGGTTTGTGGGCAGGTAAATACAAGCGCTTATGCAGATTTAATGGAGACTAAGAGCGATGCAACGGACACAATTTTAGAAAGACAATATTTAGGTTTAGGTTCAACACAAAATATTACAAATATTTTATTATTTTTGCTCGGTGGAGAATCTTGTTTTATAACGGGAAGCGCTATACCGGCTGATGGAGGATATTTAAGTTAAAAAAAGTATATGACAAACGAAGAAAAAGTTGCATTGATCGAAGAAACTCTTGACATTGAAAATGGTTCTTTGAGGCCTGAAACAGAATTATCATCTGTGGCTGAATTCGACTCTATGGCAAAGTTATCACTCATTGTATTATGTGATGAAAATTTCAATAAAAAACTTACTGGAGAACAAATTAGGGCATTTGTTACCGTAGGTGATATCTTGGAATTTTTAGGTTGATTGTAGCGCAATTTCCTGCCATAATTGATACCTCCATAATCTATAATTTATTGTAGATAAAAACGCATGGTTTATAGATTTTGGCATGGTTGAACCTAGATTTAGGCCTGTTGCTGCCCTGCAAAATTATATGTGATTAATGTGTTACGTGAGTATTTCTGGAAGCGTGCCAATTGGAGCCGCAGTAGTAACCCCAAAAGATATGCCTTTTTAAATAGTGGTGGTTGATGTTCCAAGAAAAATAATTAGAACTTTAGAATTTTATGACTAAACCAAAAATATGGCTCTCTTCACCTCATATGGGAGGCAAAGAGCAAGAATTTGTAAAAGAGGCTTTCGACACCAATTGGGTTGCCCCATTAGGGCCAAATGTAGATGGATTGGAGCGGGATTTAGTAGCCTACACAAACAGCAAACATGCGGCAGCACTCAACTCTGGAACCTCTGCTATACATTTATCATTAATTATGCTAGGTGTTGGCCCCGGTGATTTTGTGTTGTGCCAGAGCTTTACATTTAGCGCATCTGCAAACCCAATTGTATACCAAGGCGCAATTCCCGTATTTATAGATTCCGAAAAAGATACCTGGAACATGAGTCCAGAGTATTTGGAGCAAGCTATTTTAGAGCTTATTGCTAAAGGCCAAAAGCCAAAAGCTATAATTCCAGTTCATTTATATGGAGTTCCTGCCAAAATGGGGGAAATAATGGCAATTGCATCAAGATTTGAAATTCCTGTAATAGAAGATGCTGCAGAGGCATTGGGTTCAAGCATTGATGGAAAAGCCTGCGGAACTTTTGGGCAGCTTGGGGTTTTATCTTTTAATGGAAATAAAATTATTACCACCTCTGGCGGTGGAGCATTGATTTCGGAAAGCGAAGAATACATTAATAAGGCAAGATTCTTGGCAACTCAAGCTAGAGACAATGCCCCACATTACCAACACTCACAAATTGGTTATAACTACCGTATGAGCAATATTTGTGCTGGCATAGGAAGAGGTCAAATGCTGGTTTTGAACGATAGGGTAAACCAAAGACGAAGCAACTTTGAGTTTTATAAAAAAAGCTTTGCCCCGCTTGAAGGTATTTCTTTTGTAAATGAATTGCCAGGTTTTAATGCCAATAGATGGCTTACTTGCATTTTGGTTGATCCAATAAAAACTGGCGGTAAAACCAGAGAAGACATTCGAATTAGTTTGGAAAAAGAAAATATTGAATGTAGGCCATTATGGAAACCAATGCACTTACAACCAATATTTGAGAACTACCCGTTTTATGGTGATGGTACATCTGAAAAGCTTTTTGAGCAAGGACTCTGTTTGCCAAGTGGTTCTAACCTAAGTAATGATGATTTAAATAGAGTTGCGGAGGCAATAGGTAAAGTTTTGAAATAAAATTATTTTGTTTTAATAAAAAGTTTTTGTTTTTGTAATTTATCTTCTGTAATATTGAGTACTTTTTTTACTCGAAAAGAGTTTTAAATCTTAAGTTAAAAATTTTAAGCAAAGCGTTTTAAGTTTTGGTGCCTTTTGATTGGGACTGAAGATGCGAAGCTATATATAGTTTTAAGTGTTAAGTTTTAAGTACTAAGTATTTTTATAGTGTACAAGGGGTTTGAGGAGTTGTTGGTTTGGAGGAAAAGTATGGATTTGGTGAAGGAGGTTATTACAATTGTTCAAACAACATTTTCGAAGTTTCATCCCTTAGCAGATCAAATTACAAGGTCTGCAATTTCAATTCCTTCTAATATTGCAGAAGGTTGTGAACGTGGTTCAAATCCTGATTTTATTAGGTTTCTATATATGTCTCGAGGTTCATGCGCTGAACTCAGAACACAATTAGAATTATTGAAAAGTTACACTAAAGAAGAAAAGTTTCCTCATATTGATAAACTTATTCTCGAATCCCAAGAAGTATCTAAAATGATCTATGGCTTAATAAAAAGCCTCAAAGCATAGTGTTATTTAGCTTAAAACTTAAAACTTAAAACTTAACACTTAACACTTAACACTTAACACTTAAAACTTAACACTTAACACTTAACACTTAACACTTAACACTTAACACTTAACACTTAAAACTTAACACTTAACACTCAGTTGCTCGACGCCCTAATCACCTCCAAAACACGAATAAAACTTTTACTCAAATTCTTCTTGAATTCGAGTAAGCAGGACTACTTGCGCAATTTGGAAACGGAGTTAGGCGATAATACAAATGCCATAAGGGTTGAACTAAATAAGTTGGAGGCAGCTGGTTTATTAAAGAGTTTTGTAAAAGGAAATAAAAAGTTTTTTCAAAGTAATACCAAGCATCCGCTTTTTACTGATATTCAGTCTATTTTAATGAAGATAACCGGCTTGGATGAACTAATGAAAAGAGTCTTAGAAAATGTAGGGGATTTAGAGCGGGTGTATCTAACGGGCTCTTTGGCGCAGGGTAACGAATCAGAAATTATAGACCTTATCTTAGTTGGAAAAATAAATAGAGCGTATTTCTCTGAGTTGATTGCTAAATCAGAAAAATTTATCCATAAGAAAATCCGTTTCGTGGTGTTTGATGCAAAAGAATTTGCAGAAAAGGAAGCCAAGATAATCTCTGAGAATGATTTGATGCTTTGGGAGAAGTAGGTTTTTAACACAAAAAATTAAAAATGAATAAAGTTGCATTAATTACAGGAATTACTGGCCAAGATGGTGCCTATTTAGCTGAGTTATTACTTAGTAAAGGTTATTTTGTACATGGCATAAAACGTCGTAGTTCTTTATTTAATACAGATAGAATAGATCATCTGTATCAAGATCCTCATGAAAAGCATGTGAACCTTAAATTGCATTATGGAGATTTAACAGACAGCACCAACCTTATTCGTATTATACAAGAAACACAGCCTGATGAAATTTATAACCTAGCAGCCATGAGCCATGTTCATGTGAGCTTTGAAACGCCAGAATATACTGCCAATGCCGATGGTATTGGAACCTTGCGAATTTTAGAAGCAATTCGGATATTAGGTTTAGAGAAAAAAACGCGTATCTACCAAGCCTCCACTTCCGAGTTGTATGGTTTAGTTCAAGCGGTACCACAAAGCGAAACTACTCCCTTTTACCCACGCTCACCTTATGCCGTAGCTAAATTATATGGCTATTGGATTACGGTTAACTATCGCGAAGCTTATGGTATGTATGCTTGCAATGGTATTTTATTTAACCACGAAAGCCCTGTACGGGGCGAAACATTTGTTACTCGCAAAATTACCCGTGCCGCCGCCAAAATCACACTGGGTATGCAAGATAAACTCTACTTAGGTAACCTAAACGCCCAGAGAGATTGGGGTCATGCCAAAGATTATGTAGAGGCTATGTACCTTATGCTGCAACAAGATAAACCCGAAGATTTTGTGATTGCTACAGGGATAACCACAACCGTAAGAGAGTTTGTGCGCATGAGTTTTGCTCAATATGGCATTGGCATTGAATTTACAGGAGCTGAGGCCGATGAGATTGGTAAAGTAAATACAATAGATGCTGCAAAATTAACTGGTTTAGGAATAAGCCATTGCCCTTTAGCTATTGGCGATATAGTGGTGGCTGTTGATAAACGTTATTACAGACCAACCGAAGTTGATTTGTTAATTGGTGACCCAACAAAATCTAATACAAAATTAGGCTGGAAACCCAAATACGATTTAAAAGCCCTAGTAGAAGATATGGCCAAAAGCGATATGCGCCTTATGCAGCGCGAAAAATTCTTAAAAGACTCAGGTCATGATATCTTAGCCCAACATGAATAAAAATTCAAAAATATACATCGCTGGTCACCGAGGAATGGTAGGATCGGCCATTGAGCGATTATTAAAGAGCCAAGGTTATACAAGAATTATTGGAAGAAGTTCAAAAGAACTTGATTTGCGTAATCAAATTGCAGTGAGAGATTTTTTTAAAGAACAAAAACCAGATATAGTTATAGATGCTGCTGCAAAAGTTGGTGGTATTTTGGCCAATGAAACCTATCCCTATTCATTCTTAATGGATAATCTTCAAATGCAAAATAATTTGATTTCTTCTTCATTGGAATTTGAAACAAATAAATTTATTTTTTTAGGAAGTTCTTGTATTTATCCAAAATTGGCTCCACAGCCGCTAAAAGAAGAGTATCTACTTACAGGTCCTTTAGAAACAACAAATGAATGGTATGCCATTGCAAAAATTGTGGGTGTAAAGGCAATAGAGGCAGTTCGTAAGAATTACGGAAAAGATTACGTAGCGCTGATGCCTACCAATTTATATGGTTCTCATGATAATTTTGATTTAGAAACATCTCATGTTTTACCAGCCATGATTAGGAAGTTTTATGAAGCTAAAGTTAGTAGGAATGCCTATAATGAGCCTGTCGAATCTGTAGAACTATGGGGGTCTGGGATGCCATTGCGCGAATTTCTTCATGTTGATGATTTAGCAGCAGCAGTAGTATTTGCTTTAGAAAATACTTTACCTGATTACCTTTATAATATTGGAAGTGGAAGGGAGTTGAAAATAAGCGAACTAGCCAGCCTTATTCAAGATGTGGTAGGCCATACTGGTTCAATAAGATATGATAGCACTAAACCTGATGGTACCCCAAGAAAATTAATGGACAGCAGTAAATTAATGAGCCTTGGCTGGAAACCAAAAATTACCCTGGAAGAAGGTCTAAAATCAACCTACGCTTGGTTCCTAGAAAATCAAGAAAATTATAAACAAGTTAAAATGTAGGAACGACTTTGCGACAATGAGACTATGCGACTGTGAGACTTTTTAAAATTAGTCGCAAAATCGCATAGTCGCACCGTCGCACCGTCCCAAATAAACCATGTGTCGCATAGCAGGAATTTTCGATCCAACTAGTAGTAGCCTTCAAGAAGATATTTTGAAGATGAGAGATGCTATGCACCGCGGTGGACCAGATGATGCAGGAGTATATGTAGCTGGTGCGCTTGCTTTAGGCCATTGTAGGCTTTCAATTATTGATTTAAGCGCCGATGGACATCAGCCTATGCATAGCAGCGATGAGCGATTTGTAATGGTTTACAATGGCGAAGTATATAATTTTAAAGAGATTAGAGTTGAGCTTCAAGCATTAGGCTATACTTTTAAGAGTAAATCGGATACCGAAGTTATTCTCTATGGTTTTAAACAATGGGGGAATGACTTGTTCGAAAAATTAAATGGCATGTTTGCGCTTGCCATTTATGATACGCAAGAAAAGCAAATTACCCTAGCTAGAGATTATGCAGGTATTAAGCCTTTATATTATTACCTTGAAGATGGCAAATTTTATTTTGCTTCCGAAATACGCGCTTTTAAAGCCCTAAATCGCTTCGAAGAAAATCCCGATTGGCAAATCTACTTCTTAGCCTTTGGTCACTTGCCGGAGCCTATTACTACTTTAAAAGGTGTCACACAGCTTCCTAAAGGAACTTGCCTTACTATCAAATTAGAGGACGAGAGTTCGAGAGGACGAGAGAATGAGAAAGTAAGTAATATTTCTCGAACTCTCGAACTCTCGAACTCTCTTTCTCTTTGTTCTTATAACAACTTCCAGTTTACTAACAAAATAACAAATAGAGAAGAAGCCTTAGCAAAGGTAAAAGCAACCCTTACCGCTGCGGTGGAGCGGCATTTGAT
>VEQB01000519.1 GCA_018883485.1 Bacteroidota bacterium | reverse complement strand
GGACGCAAATTTTTTGGGGAAACTTATTTTTCAACAAAAAAAGATTCATTTCACTTTTAAAAAATTTCCTTTGCCTATCAAGTCTAGGGTGAAATCATCTAAATCACTATTTTTGGGGAAACTCCAGTTATTTAAGAAGGAGTAATTATTTTACCCTTTATTTCTTTTCTCCTACCATTTATGTAACTAGCTATGGAATTGGCTTAAGTAAATTAGTATCTTTACCCTAATGAAAAAGAATACCCTGTATTGGATTTGCCAAGTAGGTGGTTGGTTACTTTTTGTACTACTCGAGTTTATTGGGTATGGAAACCTATATGGGTATAATGGTTTATTGGTGCTAAACGTGGCCATAAATTTTATGGCAGGTGTTTTACTTACGCATTATTACAGGGTGTTTATCATTAAAATGAAGTGGATAAATAAGTCAATGCCACAATTGATTCCACGCGCTATTCTTGGGGTTTCTATAATTTCAGCCTTGCTTACTTTTTTAAATATTTATTTAGATAGGTTAACGGTTCCTTTGCTTCAGCAGTTTCCGGTAGACTGGGTTTTGGTATTTAACTACCTTTTTAATTGGAGTAAGTATATTTTATTGTGGGCCTTGGTATATCATTTGTTTCAATATTGGGAAAGGTCGTTAGAAGCCGAAAAAGAGCGTTACCAATTACAGGCTGTATTGAGGGAAAATCAATATCAAAACTTAAAGACGCAGCTCAATCCGCATTTCTTGTTTAACTCTTTAAATAGTATTAGAACTTTGGTAGATATTAATCCAAATCAGAGCAAAGAAGCAATTAATAGGCTTTCGAGTTTATTGCGCAGTTCTCTGCAAATGAGTAAGCAAAAAACGGTAAGCCTAAAGCAGGAAATAGATACAGTGAATGATTATTTGGCTATTGAGAAAATTAGATTTGATGAAAGGTTGAAGGTTGAAATTAGTATACCAGAGGCCGCCCTGCAAGTACAACTTCCACCTATGATGTTGCAAACCTTAGTAGAAAATGCCGTTAAGCATGGCATTTCTAAGTCAATGAAAGGTGGTGAAATTAAGATAAGTGCCATTTTAACTAAGTTTCATTTGCATATCGAAATTGTAAATTCGGGTAGGTTTGAACCTAAAGAAACAGAAATAGGATTGGGGCTGGAAAATACACGTGAGCGCTTAGCCATTTTATATGACGACAAGGCTGCATTTAGTGTAGAAAATTTTAATGATACAGAAGTGATAACCAAATTAGATATACCTTTATGATACAAGCAATTTTAGTGGATGATGAAAAATTAGCCCGTGAAGGGTTAAAAAATTTATTGAAAGAATTTCCTGAGGTTCAAATTATTGGGGAAGCTTCTAATGCAGATGAAGCCTTAGAATTAATAGATAAGTTAAAGCCTCAATTGGTGTTTTTAGATGTGCAAATGCCAGAGAAAACAGGCTTTGATTTATTAGAAGATTTAATAGAAACGCCGGCTATCATTTTTACTACCGCATATGATGAATATGCCTTAAAAGCCTTTGAAGTAAATGCTTTAGATTACTTGTTAAAGCCAGTAATTAAAGAGCGTTTGGCCGAAGCGGTACAAAAAGCTAAGAAGCAAATTGAAGAGCTACAGCAAAATAAAAATCGCCACATGCTTTTGCCCACAGAGAAAGTTTTTATAAGGGATGGTGATCGTTGTTGGTACATTAAATTGGAAGATATTAGAATAATAGAATCTGCAGGTAATTATGCTAAAATCTATTTCGACAAGTATCAGCCTCTCATTCATCGTACTTT
>VEQB01000518.1 GCA_018883485.1 Bacteroidota bacterium | reverse complement strand
TCTACAGCATCAAAACTGGGTTTCGATCAAATCATTGATTTGGTGGATTCCAGGTGTCTTTCTCCCATGGGAGTTGAGTACACAAAAAAAATTCGATTTCTTAATCGTGCAGATTTACTTGAAACGCTTTTACAGCAAACACATGAATTTAAGCAAATTTTAGAGGCTCAATTACCTTTTCCAGATGAACATTATATTGATATTGAGCCTTGGTTGCGAAAAGCCAGAATTGAGGGTGTTTGGTTGTTAGAGGAAGAATTGCATCAAATTAGATTGATGATCCAAACCTTTTTGCAAATAGCTAGATTTTTTAGAGAACGTAATGAAACTTACCCTAAACTTGCGACCTTATTAGAAGGACTCCTTATAAATGATTTAGTAATTCGCAAAATTGAACGAATTTTAGAATCAGATGGTCGTTTAAAACCAAATGCCTCTCCAGAGTTAGCCAAACTTTCTCAGAAAATTAATGAAAAAGAGAATGAAATTAGAAAGCGTATTCAACGTTTATTTGATAAAAATTTAGACCTAGGGTATTTAGCAGAGGATATTGGAATTACCATACGCGATGGAAGGTTAGTACTTCCGGTATTAGCAGAGCACAAAAGACATGTGCAAGGTTTTATGCACGATGAATCTCAAACTGGTCAAACTGTTTTTATAGAACCTGGCGAATGCTTCGAACTCAATAATTTCTTGCGTGAATTGCAAATTGCTTATCGTAGAGAAAGAGAGCGAATTCTATTAGATCTCACAAACCAAATTAGGCCAGAGCTACCAGAACTAGATAAAAATTTAAAGCGTTTGGGCTTGTTTGATTTTATTAGAGCTAAGGCTCAATTTGCTATTGCTATAAAAGCTGGTTTGCCCAAAATTTCTGCACATCCCAAACTTCAATTGTTAGATGCCTACCATCCGTTATTACGAATAAACCATGATAGGCAAGGAGTTAAAACGATACCATTAAGTATTCAACTCAACAAGGAAGCGCATGTAGTAGTTATTTCTGGGCCTAATGCGGGAGGTAAATCTGTTTGCCTTAAAACTGTAGGCCTTCTGCAATACATGTTTCAATGTGGCCTCTTAATTTCTTGCGATCCATCAAGTGAATTAGGAATATTTAAAGAAATTATGGTTGATATAGGAGATGAACAAAGTATAGAAAATGATTTAAGTACTTACAGTTCTCACTTATTAAGCATGAAAAATTTTACTGATTTTTCTGATGCTAAAACCCTTTTTTTAATTGATGAGTTTGGAACAGGTACTGATCCTCAATTCGGAGGACCGCTTGCCGAGGCTATCCTTAATCATTTGGTTAGAAAAAAATCATTTGGTGTTGTAACAACGCATTTTAGTAATCTTAAAAATTATGCTAGCAACACACCAGGCCTATTAAATGCTAGTATGTTGTTCGATCACGAGAACTTACAACCTTTGTATAAACTCGAACTTGGCAAACCCGGCAGTAGTTATGCGTTTGAGCTTGCAGTTAAATCTGGTTTGAACCAACAAATAATAAATTATGCTCGGCATAAAGTGGGAGATAAGCAAAGAAAAGTTGAGGATTTATTAGTTGAATTAGAGAAAGAGAAACAACAAGTTAATGAGTTGCGCCAGCGATTTTCAGAGAAAGAGGCAAAAACATCGGTTCAATTAGAAAAATATGAAAAATTAAATACCGAGTTGGAGAGCCAAAAGCGCATTTTAATTAAGAAGGCAAAGGAAGAAGCGCTCGCAATAGTAAGCGAGGCCAATAGTAAAATTGAGGCAACCATAAGAG
>VEQB01000103.1 GCA_018883485.1 Bacteroidota bacterium | reverse complement strand
ACTACAGTGTTAGAATGTGTAAGCCCTGTAGAGCCATAACCTACGATCTCCACCCCAGCAGTAAAATAGTTGAATGGTGGGCTACCAGATGTTATATTAAAAGCGCTGTCCTTCAATCTGACAAATAGCGGGTGAAAGGTAGACTGGTTTGAAACCACGGGTTCAACTACTTCTTCGAACTCGTCTTTCGTAAAGGCAACAGCCAAAAAGCTCCTTTCCGTGTATCCTGCACTCAAAGTTTGATTTAATCTAATGCCGTATAAGCCACTTGAAATTAGAACCTTCCCAATTATCAATTCAAGTCCATCGATCGCTCCGTTGTTCAAAAGCCTAAGCACATCAGAGGCCATTGCACGACCTTCCAGTTGTCTCCTTACTTTTCTTTCAATTTTGTTGTTCCGAAAGACTTTTGGAACGGCAAAGAATACCACCCTGTTCGCATCAAAAGCAACGCCGGCCTCAAATATTGCCTCAAATATTACAATCCCGTTTACAGAATATGAAATGAACTTTTCATGCCCGGTTAAGTACCATTGAGAAGTAGGCGAACCTTGCCACTTCTTATACTCCTGCAAATCTTTAATAATAAAGAGATTATCTAAATGATGTGAAGTTGCGACGACTGAATTACTCCCGGTCGGTTGAGGAGCATAGTCGTTAATATACATCAATCTATGGTAAGTGCAAATTGGACTGTAACTACCCGTATGATTGTAGGTAGCTAGCACTAAATTGTCGTTTGTCCAAGCTGCTGTGTCATCACTTTTAATGTCAACAAACGGTTTTAATAACGCTGATTGAGGCCATTTTGTGAACCACCCCGTTTTTGGAGTACCTTTTCTAGTTAGTTTTGGTTGCAACGCCCAACTGAAGTATATTACTTGCTTCTTATTGTGCCAAATTCCACCGGATCCGGTGGGTAACTGCAATCGAATGGGCGCTATTTGCCTATAATAATTATTTCCCCCACCGCCCGTCAATTTTTCTATTATATGTATTGGCCAACTATTGGTGGAATAATTCACACTGTCATCATTTGATAATGGACTAGAAAAGATTTTGTCACAACGACGTCTAATTGTACTGCCGTAATTATCATAATGGTTTAGAGAAAAGCCATTCTCATTTCTAATATCTATGTATACACGATTCCTATTTGTAAATTTTGAAATAATATCATTATATAGGGCCGCGTCATCATCGATATCGATTACCTTCTTCGCATTCGAATAAAAGCTTCCAAAAAATGCACAAGGGTCCAGGTAGTTAAGAATTCCCTCACGCTTACTTTTAATTTGCGCTGCGCTTAAGCCTGTTCCACTCACATCCATTATATTTTCAACATCATTTCTGCGCACAATACCAAGGTTCGGCTCAGCAAAGAAAGAGTCCATTACCATGTCGATTGCAAACGATGTGGCGGAAAATTTGCCTAAAACTTGTCCCGCCTCGACCCTTATTGCGGGATATTCGGTCTCATCATAAAACAAAGAATCAATTGTTGCGTCGTCTGATCTCACAAACCGGTTAACAAGTTGATCCCCCCGAAAGTATAAACCTAAGTGTTTTTTGTGGGGCGTTGGTGAACTGGAAGGAAACCGTGCCGTTAAGTTTTCCTCGATTGTGGAATAGAGATCAATAGTACTCTTTACATCATCGTTATCTAAGACAGAATTCTTTAACACACATTGGTAGATTATATACTTAACTGGTAGGTTAAAAAAATCCGCGCGGTCATTCGGTCGAAGAATTATGCTCAGTAATGAGTTATTTTCATCATCATTTTTGAATTGATATCTAACAAATCCATCACACACGGCAAGGGCATTGATTTCCTCATTTGTGGTAGCCGGGGTATGAATTGACGAACATTGGAAGTTTGTGGACGTTACCGGTCCAAAATTATGGTTGCTAGCCTACGTCGCGCTGATTTTATCTAACGCTGTAAAAAAACTAATTTTTGACATAAGTTACAATTCGCTTTTTATGAAAGTAAGATGCTCAAAAAACCTTTCTTGTCCGAGTTCTGAAATATCGCTTCCCGTGTATGGTCCACACACATTTGACCGAACTTTGGTATGGAAGAGTTTAAAATCAGTAAATTACTTGGGCCTTAACTTACTAATAATTATCCCCTACAAAACGAATTCGTTAACGAATTTCGTATCTTTGCAAACAAATAACGAGTAGTATTCTTTAACCTGGTAATGTGGCGAAGATTTTAGGGGTCACAAGCAGGACAATAAAGCAACTTGTTTCAATTTAAGGCAAAAACATATATAGAACGAATCAAAAGTAAAGAAAAATTGTCATTTCAAATGCTATTTAAATGTATTCTGGTGTTTTATGTAAAAATTAAGAACTTTTATACGCGAATGGAATGCCTTTAAAAACAAAGTATAAACAATGAAACGAAACATATTCTTTATACTTACTATTGCTTTATGCTCTTCCCTATTTGCCCAGAATACTGGTTGGGCTCGTAAAATGGGCAGTGCATATGATGACATTTGTAACGCTGTCGCTTTTGACGATTCCGGCAATGTGTATTCAACGGGAACTTTTCCCGCTACCGCAGACTTTGATCCAGGGGTGGCCACTTACAACTTAAGTTCAAATGGTACCTATGATATATTCATTTCAAAACTGAATTCTACTGGAAACTTTGTCTGGGCGAAAAACATTGGCGGTCCCGGTTTTGATGAAGGGCAATCGATTTTTTTAGATAATTCAGGAAATGTATATCTAACCTGACATTTTAATGATACGGTTGATTTTGACCCCGGGCCGGGTATCTTAAAGTTGGGTTCCTCCGGTGGTCAGGATGTTTTTATATTAAAGCTTACTTCTTCGGGAAATTTTGTATGGGCTCGCAAAGTAGGCGGCAATACCGGCGATAATTCCTATTCTTTAATAATAGATGATTCAGGATACGTAAGTATCACCGGCACTTTTACGGGCATTGTTGACTTCGACCCGGGACCGGGAGTCAGCAACCTGAGTTCAGCAGGTAGCAGTGACATCTTCGTTTTGAAACTTGATAGCTCCGGCGGGTATGTTTGGGCAAAAAGAATAGGAGCATCAAGCGCCGATTATGGGTATGCATTAACATGTGATACATCAGGGAATCTTTATGTAACTGGCAATTTTAGTGGCACTGTAGATTTCGATCCAGGTCCGTTAATCTACAATATGAGTCCTGGAGGGTTATTCGTATTAAAGTTATCACCTTCCGGGAGTTTCCTATGGGCTAAAAGCACGACGAATGGTATTCCTAGCGATATTGATCTTGACGATTCAGGGAATGTTTTCACAGTTGGAAGATTTTCTAGCACCGTTGATTTTGATCCGGGTACCGGGGTATACAATTTAACATCTTCTGGCAGCGATGTTTTTATTTATAAGTTAACTTCAAATGGCGATTTTGGCTGGGCCAGATGACTCGTTGCAACATCTTTACAGGATGTGGGCGATGGAATTGATGTAGATCGTTTTGGAAACGTGTATGCAATTGGAAGTTTTTACTCAACAATTGATTGTGATCCTAGTCCTTCGACATACAATTTTACCTCGATTGGATCTACTGATATATTTATCCTTAAGCTAAGCGCCGCCGGTAATTTTTTGTGGGCTAGACGATTCGGATCATCGGCCTTTGACTATGTTCATGGAATAGTTTCGGATTCCGCTGGAAATGTACTTTGTGTTGGCAATTTCAGCGGTACAATTGATTTCGACCCTGGTCCAGCCACCTTAAACCTGACCTCTTCAGGTGGGTTTGAAATAATTGTGTTGAAGCTTAACCAAGCGGGCTATCTCCCTGTAACCTGGTTAAATTTTGAAGCGATTAAAAAACAAAATACTGTTCTTCTTAACTGGCAAACTGCGAGCGAAATAAACAACAATTTTTTTGAAATAGAACGGTCTTTTCACTCGGATCAGAACTGGCAAACCATAGGCCGCATTAATGCTAAGGGAAACCATAACACCATCACTCAATACGCATCCATTGATGCGTTAGCAGGTGTGAATCATGAAGCCGTTGCGGTTTTGCATTATCGAATTAAGCAAATTGATGTAGATGGTAAATACAGTTTTTCGGAAATAAGAACCGTCACCCTGAGTGCCCAAAACAATACCGTACTTGCATATCCAAATCCGTATAGCGATCAAGCCTCCTTGTTCATCACGGCTGCCACTTCTCAACAGGCAGAAGTATTTGTGTTTGATATGAATGGCAAACAGCTTTTTAAAAATAACTACACATTGCCCGAAGGAGAAACTGAAATTCGCATGAGTGAGTTAATTACTGCGCACACCGGGGTGGTTTTTGTAAAAGTCATCATCGATGATCAGGCATATAACCTGAAGCTTTTTAGAATGAATTGATGACCGAAGTTGAGAAGGGATGATCGCATCATTGGTCAATTGTACATTGTAAATTCGATACATATTGGTAATCTACAAGGCGGATCGAAGCGGGCGATGAGCTATCATGAACATCTTCGTACTGCTCGGGCGGAGTGGTGTTGAAATAGTCAATATAGTTACCGTTAAAATCAGAAAGCGCTGATGGCAGATTAAGTTCAGAACCTAAATCGTTATCGAACTTCCATCGCGCTCTTGTTTCAAACCCGTTCCCGCTATCAGCAGGTTCAGTATCGTCGTCGCTATATACCGTTCTTGAATAAGTTTTCCGAATGTCGATAAACTGTTTCCAACGGCATAACCACTGGTAAGATACGTTTTCTGCGAAAACCTATCAACGATTGGTAAACTTCCGAATTCAGGTATATCAAAAAAAGGCCTGCTTTTTCCGGTAGTTTAATCACCGTATACCCGCATATTGACAAGTTGGAAGTAATGTTTGAAAAATGCAAGAAAATTGGTAGAGAAGACTGAGAAAAATTCTCATTTATGGTAAAAAGGAAATAAGTAAATTTGGGTTATGAATATAGACGATTTAAATAAAAAGAAAACACCAATTGTCAGGATAGACAAGAAGTTAGAGAAGTTTAGAGGAAAAATATTATTCCCTGAAAAGCTTCAACAAGCCAACGAAATCCTGAAGAAAGTTGGACTTCCTAAACTTGAAGGCAAATAAAACACTACAACAGCACCTACCCAAAAGTGGCGGTGCAGTGGTTAAACCGAGCTTTGCGCTTATATTAAGCTTGTGCCTGGCTATCGATGAAGTGCTTCTAAATCGCCACCTTTGGGTCTGCAAATCGTTAGGATAATGAACCTCGTGTGCATTATCAATTTACGCCTATAAAAATCCCAATTGTAACTTAGCAGATTCGCTCATTAAATCCTGGCTCCAAGGTGGATCAAAAGTTACCTTTACTTCTACCTCCTTAACGCCTTCCATCGCGCCTAACTTCTGTTTTATTTCCTCGGGCATACTTTGTGCTGCCGGACAAAAGGGAGAAGTAAGCGACATGATTATTTCTATATTTAATTCATGAGAAACATTTACCTCATAAATTAAACCCAATTCATAAATATTAACAGGAATCTCGGGATCGTAAATAGTTTGAAGCACTTGGATGGCCTCGTTTTGTACATCAACAAAGTTTCTAAGGGGTACTATATTTTCGCTTGCTTCCATATTAATTTGTTTGTTGGGTTTGGTAGGCCAAGGCATACATTTTCATTTGTTTTATCATGCTGGCAAAACCATTGCTGCGCTGAGAACCAATCATACTTCCCATGCCAATTTTTTCTATAAAATAAAGTTCAGAACAAGTATTTGTTCTGGACTTCTATGACTCCATATTTGAACCAATAAGCTAACCAAACCTTTTGTAATTTCTGTATTGCTATCTGCTTCAAATTGCACTAAACCATCGTTAAAAATTGGGTATAGCCAAACTTTACTCTGACATCCTTTTACAATGAAATCATCAGATTTATGAGATTCTTGCATCAGAGGAAGTTTCTTACCTAGATCCATCAAATACATAAGCTTGCTTTCCATATCGTCTTCAAACAAACTAAAGTTTTCTATAATTTCGTCCTGTACCGCATTTACACTTTGCATACTAATTTCTTGGCTTTAAAAGTTTACCTAATACTTCCAATAAACTATCTATCTCTTCAAAAGTATTATAAATAGCAAAAGAAACACGCACTGTACCTTCAATTCCAAAAAACTGCATTAAAGGTTGCGTGCAATGATGTCCTGTTCTTACTGCAATTCCTCTAGCATCTAGCATTAAACCGGTATCAAAAGGATGCTTACCTTTCAATAAAAAAGACTGAACCGCCACCTTATCTTCAGCAGTTCCATAAAGGGTGATACAATCCTCGCCAAATTGCTCTTGTAATTGGATAACTCCTTTTAAGAAGTAGTTTAGCAATTGCATTTCGCAAACCATAATTGCTTGTTTGACCAATTCATTTACAAAATCTAAGGCATACTTAAAAGCAATTACATCTCCAATATTGGGTGTGCCAGCTTCAAATTTAAAAGGAATTTCATTAAAAGTAGTTTTCTCAAAACTTACTTCTTTAATCATTTCTCCGCCGCCTTGGTAAGGCGGCATGGCTTCTAATAATTTGCGCTTTGCATACAATACTCCAACCCCTGTTGGCCCATATAATTTATGCCCACTAAGAGCAAGAAAATCGATATCTAATTGTTGCACATCTATAGGCAAATGTGAACCAGCTTGTGCACCATCTGCTAAAAAAACAGCTCCTACTTTGTGTGCCGCCTTAATCATTTCCTCAATGGGATTAATAGTTCCCAAAGCATTGCTAGCCCATACACAGGCAACTAATTTGGTTCGAACCGAAAGCATTTGATAATAAGCTTCAAGGTTAAGCGTACCATTTGCATGAATAGGAAAAACTTTTAAACTAGCACCTTTTTCTTCACAAATAAGCTGCCATGGCACAATATTACTATGGTGCTCCATATAAGTGATTAACACTTCATCGCCCGCTTGTAGGTATTTTCTACCCCAAGTTTGCGCCACTAAATTTATACTTTCGGTAACGCCTTTGGTAAAAATACATTCTGCCGCTTCGGCTGCATTTATAAATTGTTGAACCGATTTACGTGTATCTTCAAAAAAGCCGGTTGACCTATCTGCTAAGGTATGGGCACCTCTATGTATGTTTGCATTATGCAGTTTATAATAATCCTCTAGCGCTTTTATTACACGTATAGGTTTTTGCGTAGTGGCTGCATTATCCAAATAAATCAGCGGATTCCCATTTACCTTTTGATGTAATATAGGAAACTGATTTCGTATAGAATTAATATCTAAAGTTGTAACACTCATATTTTTAATTGCTAGAGGCTAGAGGCCAGAAGCTAGAGGCCAGGAGCCATATTACAATTTCCGCTCAATTTCATTTTCTAAGATTTGAACCAATTCTGGTATCTTAATTTTCTCTGCTATATCATCGGCAAAGGCATTCAATAATAGCTTTCTAGCCACATCTTCAGGTATACCTCTGCTTCTTAAATAAAACATGGGCTCCTCATCTAACTGACCAATAGTAGCACCATGCGTGCACTTTACATCATCTGCAAAAATTTCTAATTGGGGTTTGGTATTCACAGTAGCCTCATCGCTCAATAAAATATTCTGATTGCGTTGGTAGGCATTGGTTTTCTGCGCATCCAAATGCACCATAATCTTACCATTGAAAACAGCAGTAGATTTATCCTTTAATACACCTTTATACTTTTCATC
>VEQB01000517.1 GCA_018883485.1 Bacteroidota bacterium | reverse complement strand
CGATTACTCCCTCTCTAAGCACAAAAACGTTGATGATTACCCCTTTGGTGGTGGCGCAGGCATGGTAATGAGTGTTGAACCTATTCACCGATGCTTAAGCGCCTTGTCTGAAAACAATGAGTTTGATGAGGTTATTTATATGAGTCCGGATGGCGAACCCTTTACCCAAAAAATTGCCAATGAACTGAGCACAAAAAAGAAACTGGCATTTTTATGTGGACATTACAAAGGAGTAGACGAAAGGGTAAGGGAGCACCTAATTACACGTGAATTAAGCCTGGGAGATTTTGTATTAACAGGAGGTGAGATAGCCGCTGCAGCTATGATAGACGCTATTGTAAGGCTATTGCCGGGTGCGCTTAACGACGAAACTTCTGCCTTAAGTGATAGCTTCCAAGATGATTTAATTAGTCCGCCTGTTTATACTAGGCCTGCCAACTATAACGGCTGGCAAGTTCCTGATATTCTGTTAAGTGGACACCAAGCTAAGATAGATGAATGGCGCCACGAGCAAAGTCTAGAAAGAACCCAAAAACGGCGTCCAAATTTGCTGAAATAGAAAATTTTTCGAACACCTTTTGATTTTTAGTAGAAAGCAGCTACTTTCGCAGTCCGATTTTAAGAAAAGAATAGCAACATGGACGCAATAAAATTTGTAGAGCAAGAATTTACACAAGGAAAAAACTTCCCAGTATTTGCCGCTGGAGATACGATTAATGTACATTATAAAATTCGTGAAGGCGCTAAAGAGCGTATTCAGCAGTACCAAGGTATTGTAATTCAAAGAAGAAATTCTGGAATTAACGAAACACTTACTGTGCGTAAGATTTCTAATGGAGTAGGTGTAGAAAGAATTTTTCCTTTATACAGCTTAAACATAGATAAAATTGAATTGATTAGCCGCGGTAAAGTGCGCAGAGCTCGTTTATTCTACTTGCGTTCTGCGAAGGGTAAGAATGCCAAAGTAAAAGAAAAAAGAGGGTAAAAATTTCATAACTTAAGCATCGACCCCGACTCATGTAAATGGGTCGGGGTTTTTGTTTGAAATAAGCTTCTCGCAGCTGGCTTCTGGCAGCTAGCCGAAAAGGCAATTAAATAAAATTAGTTTTTTTATTTAATTTTAAACCCAATAGAAAATTAATCAGAAAATGCCAATAGCCAGCTGCTAGAGGCTAGAAGCCATACTAATGAAAGAACTCGCTAAAACATATTCTCCTTTAGATTTCGAGGACAAATGGAACCAATATTGGTTAGACCATAAACTTTTTCACGCCACTGTAAAAGAGGGTGTCGAACCCTATACCATAGTTATTCCTCCACCCAATGTAACTGGCGTACTGCACATGGGGCACATGCTAAACAATACCATTCAAGATGTGTTGGTGCGCCGTGCTCGCATGCAAGGGAAAAATGCTTGTTGGGTGCCAGGTACAGACCATGCTTCTATTGCCACAGAAGCCAAAGTGGTTCAATTGCTGCGTGAGAAAGGAATTAAAAAATCTGATTTAAGTAGAGAAGATTTCTTAAAACATGCCTGGGATTGGAAAGAAAAATATGGTGGAATAATTCTTGAGCAGTTAAAGAAATTAGGCGCTAGCTGCGATTGGGAACGCACTCGTTTTACCATGGAGCCCAAGCTGAGCAAGGCCGTTATTGAAGTATTTATAGATTTATACAACAAGGGTTTAATATACCGCGGCTTGCGCATGGTAAATTGGGACCCACAGGGCAAAACTGCATTAAGCGATGAAGAGGTAATACACAAAGAGGTTCAATCTAAATTGTATTA
>VEQB01000516.1 GCA_018883485.1 Bacteroidota bacterium | reverse complement strand
AAGTTATATCTATATTAACGATGAGTTCAAAGTTGGACACAAGATATTAAAGCAGCCAGTTGGGACTATAGAAATTACAGAAGATGAAATAATCCAAGGTAGTTTCTCGGTTGACTTTGATTATTTTGATATAAAAACAAAAATTATTTTTAATAATGATTACACAGATAATATAGGCTTAGATAATTACTCTAATGGAGTTTTAGAAAACACAATCTATAAAGATTTACACGACATAGATTCTCCAGTTTTTACCTTGAATCATGTGATAGATAATTTACAGGTAAGAGGTTTAGACCATGTAAATCTTAAAATTAAATCAGTTAAAAGCAAATTGCTTAAGTGGTAAATATGGTTTAATTAAACCCTTTCATGTAAAAGTTTTAAAGCAGTTTCGGGTTGAACCAATTAGAAATGAAGGGGGTAAGAGGCTTTTTTCTATAGCTCCATAAAAGTATCCTGTTTGTTGGAAAAGCTTTGGTTAATTGTTTCAGTTCTATAAACAGTTTGCTCCGATGTGCTTTTTCAATTAACCTCCAAAAATTGTTGACTATACTGCCATAAAAGAAAGTTAAAGTATTTTCATTTTTTAGTTTGCTCATGCCTTGATACAATATGCTCAATTGTCTCCTGCGATAAAACATCATCTATGCACATAATTAAACTGTAATCATCCAATTCTAGAAAAAGTTTAGCATTATCTACAATATCAGCATCCGGATTAAAAAGTGGTAGCATATCCTCGTAGGAACCATCTTCGTTCGTGGTTATTTCACCGCCAATGAATTTTAAATCAATTGATTTGGTTTCAGGGTCGTTTAAAAACTGAAGTTCCAAAATTGCACTATTAACCGTTTGGCAATATTTTATGGATTGCAAACTAGGGTTTAAATTTTCTTGAAATCTTTGCTTAAATGAATTTAGCATTTCTAATTTATCCATATTTACAGTTTATGTTTTATTTCATCCCCAAAATCCAACTATATCGGTTAGGTTTCTATAAATCTTTAAATCTTCTCCTTATGTACAATATCGGTTAAATTATAAGAACGCAGACCAATCTATTTTTCTAACCCTTCGTTAACAGCACCAACATGCAATTTTCATCTTTCAAAATGATTTCGCTGGAACTGCCAGAAACAAGGATCTTTAACTTGTAATTATAATTGTTGTAAGTAAATTCAATCGTTTCTCGCTTTTTGTCGTAGCGATAAGGGAACACCTTTATTCCATCACTCATTAACATTCTCATACTACTTCCATCAAAGCTTATTGATACCGCAGAAGTTACCATAGCATTATCTACAATTTTGTTAGGGCACAATGCAGAAATCAAGAGATTGCCCGAGGCTTCCCTTTCATACATGCAATTGGCCTTCCAATCCCCAATAATAAATTTATCTAGTTGGGCCTTAGTTTGGGTTAATGTTAAAGTAAATACAACGGAAAGGGTAATGCGAATTATTGTTTTCATGTGTTGCGTTATTTGTTTTATCGAATGTAGTAAAAATGCTGTGATATTTGGTATTAATTTAAATGGAATGTTTTACTTCAATTTACTTAGTTATAAATATACATTTGGTAAATTGTATAATATTTGAAAAAGTAAAATAACTGTAAGTCAAATAAATATAGAAAAAAAATTTGTCAAATACGGAATTTGATTCCGTATTTGACAAATAATTAACTTACCTTCGTTCTATGATTATTAGAGATGCAAGCAATAAAATTAAGCAATTGGCAAAGAAATTTCCAGCGGTTGGTTTGTTAGGGCCAAGGCAGTCTGGAAA
>VEQB01000102.1 GCA_018883485.1 Bacteroidota bacterium | reverse complement strand
AGACAGTGCGCATTGGGGAGGCGGGATGAGGATATGGAGTAAAGAAAGAGAAGGAGAAAGAGCAAGAGTGGGAGGAGGCGAAATTGAAGCATTTGTTTATCCTAATCCAACGGAAGGAAATACGACCTTGGCTTACCGAATACAAGATGATGCCAAACTACTCATCACCGATGCGCAAGGAAAATTGGTATGGCAAACAGAATTAAAAAGTGCCAGCGGCCAGATGCCAGCAGCCAGTAGCCTTCTTACCATCCCCTCCCAAACCTTCGCCAACGGCTTGTATTTCTATACGCTTCAAAGTGCGCTTGGTTCAGCCAGAGGTAAAATTGTGGTGCAGAAATAATAAAAACAGGCATACCTAATTGCTTAAGTATGCCTGTTAATTTTATTAAAGAAGAGGTTAATTAATAACTTCTTCTTCTGGGCTTTCTTTCGCCGCCACCGCTATCGCCGCCAAAGCTGCGCTTGCTGCCATAGCTTCTTTCGCCGCCTCTATCTCCACCTCTTTCTCTGTCTCCGCCTCTTTCTCTATCACCACCGCGGCTATCGCTGCTTCTGCTATAAGAACGTTCTCTTGAACCGCCTCCATAACCGCCGCCGCCTTCGCTTCTGCGGTTGCCACCGTATCTGCTAGATCCGCCGCCGCTACCACCTTTGGTATCGCCGCTAACTTCTGCCCTAACAGGTCTATCGTTATAGGTGCCACCATTCAATGATTTTATAATGCTGTCTACATGTTCTGCTTTGGCATCTACAAAACTGTAAACTCCACTCACGTCTACATGTAAATCTTTCCAAGAAATACCAGCACTCGAAGCTACCCAATCTTTAAAACTACGAATATCAAATCCGTCTTTCTTTCCTAGACTTACAAATATTCTAGTGCCTTTGTAGCCTCTGCTGCTACCTTCTTTGCCTGCCGCGCTGCGCTCTCCGCGCTCGTTAGGGTTGATGTTTAAATCTGGCTCGTTGGTAAAATCTACAGAGAACCTACGTAATTCTAAAGATAAAAATTTCTTAAGAATTTCTTCTTTTTCTAAGGCCATTAAACCAGCCATACCCGCCATTACTTTTTCATCAAAAATACTTTCTTCTATTTCTGTATTTACAATGGTATCTGTAAAGGCTAATAATTTCTTATCTCTTACTTGCATAGCGCTTGGTATCATAATTTTTTCAAATTTGATATTACTCAAACGCTCAATATCTTTTAATCTGCCACCTTCGCGCATGTGCAATAAGGTAAATGAAATACCTAAATTACCTGCTCTACCAGTTCTACCGCTTCTATGCGTATAGTTTTCTATTTCATCTGGTAAATGGTAGTGAATTACATGGGTTAAACCACTCACGTCAATTCCTCTAGCAGCTACATCTGTAGCCAATAAAATCTTTACCGTGTGGTGGCGAAAGCGGTTCATTACTTTTTCGCGTTGTCCCTGACTTAAATCGCCATGCAAACAATCTGCATTGTAACCATCTTTAATTAATTTATCACTGATATCTTGTGTTTCAATTTTTGTAGTACAAAAGATGATACAATAGAGATTATCTGAGTGAAAATCTACATAACGCTTTAAAGCGGCGTATTTATCTCTTGCATGTACTACGGCATATTGATGCGTAATATTTACATTGCCCGAATTAGATTTACCTACACTAATTTCTACAGGTTCTTTCATGTAGCGATTGGCAATTCTTCTAATTTCTTTAGGCATAGTTGCACTAAATAAACAAACACGTTTTTGTTCTGGGGTATGCCCAAGAATGTATTCTACATCCTCCTCAAAGCCCATGTTTAACATTTCATCAGCCTCATCTAGTACTACAAAGTTAACTTCGCTGATACTAATCGCTTTACGCTTCATTAGGTCCATTAATCTTCCTGGTGTAGCCACAATAATGTGTGCACCACGCTTAATTTCACTAATTTGCCTCTCAATGCTTGAACCACCGTAAACAGATACGATGTTGATGCCACGCTTTTGTTTGCTGTAGCTTTCTAAATCGCGAGAAATCTGCATGCAGAGTTCGCGTGTTGGACAAATAACCAAAGACTGGATGTGCCTTGCAGCTGGATTGATAAGCTGCAAAATAGGCAGGCCAAATGCTGCTGTTTTACCTGTGCCCGTCTGGGCTAAACCGAGTATGTCTCTTTCGGTTTCCAAAAATACAGGAATCGTCTGTTCCTGGATTGGCGTAGGGTTCTCAAAACCCAATTCCTGAATCGCATTCAGGATAGACTCTTCGACGCCGAGTTCACTAAAATTTTTCAAAGTACTTTATTAAAATTGAGGTGCAAAGGTATAGGTAATATTTGGATTTGCAGCTAAAATTCTGTAATTCAGCTCTTTTTTGCCTTATTCAAGCTTAATTACCTTTTTAAAACACCATTCGTTCTTGTTATTACTTAGTTTGAACCAATACACTCCAGCAGGAAATTGTTGGGTATTATAGGAAAGCGATTCATTAAAAAATTGTTCATCCATTAATTTTCCTTGGCTATTAAATATTAATAAATGGATTGTGGTTTTTTCAGTTACATTTATTTGGATAATATCATGGCAGGGGTTTGGAAAAACGGCAATTGATTCTGTTGAATTGTTAGCAGGTAGACCAACAGGAAACAATGGTCCATTTGAAAGTAAGGTCCCATTGCTGTCAAATTTGCAAACCATTGCTCCATAGAAATCCGTTGGGTCAATAGAATCAATGAACAATGCACTTAGGGTGTATAGGCTGCCATCCTCATCTTCGGCAAAGGCCTCAAGAATTGAAAACAGGCTGTTTGATCCAAAGGGATTATAGACAGGTATTTCTTTTTTTACATACATTTCATCATCCAATTCTATAAGTCTATATCCTGAGTCACCGTAAATGGCAAGCGCAAGAAAACCACTTCCATTTTTCTTTTTTATCAAACCTTTAAAGTATTGGCTATTTATAGTTATAGGATTGGCCAGGGTATCTCGAAAAAGCCAGGCTTTTCTAATGTTAAGAACGCTTCCATCATCTTTAAAGAATACCCAAAAAGGTGGTGCAATGCCACGTAGATCGTAGTAAAAGGAGGCAATTACCGAATCATTTACCTGCACAGCCTCTGGATTTACGAGCTCGGGTAAAAGGGGTCTTTTGGCAATTTCACTGGCAGTGCTGGTACTTTCCATAAAAAGAGAATCTAAATCACTATTGGCTTTAAGCATATTACCATTTGAATCGATAATAGCAGTAATTATTCTACTTTGCCTGTACCTACCTGCACTATCAAAATAAGATAGACCTATGCTGAAAATTTGATTTTTTTTGGTTAATTTAGAATAGGTGAGTAATGTTCTTTTAAAGCCATTTAATTCCATTCTGTAGTACTTTTCCCACGTCTTAAAACCATTAATCGAGTATCTCGCCAGAAAAGCTGACTCTCTCATTGAATAGTTGGGAAATGGTTTTCCTAAATAATGACCTGTAAATAAAATATCTCCAAAAATATCTGTAGCATTAGAGGTAAAATTGGATGAATCGCCGATGATATTAATTTTTAAACTATTCTCGTTTAAAAGTGTAAATTGATTATTGAATAAATTTTTTTTACCTTCTAAGTGGCTGTAACCAATAAGTGAGTTTTTACAAACTTTGAAACGCCCGTTTAACGAGGGGCTCAAAACTTGAATCTTTTCAAAATTCTTAAGATTTTTTGATAATTCAATTATTCTAATGGTAAATCCTTCAGTTGGATTTTTAGTACTAATTGATAAATAAATGTTTTTTTTAAATGTTATTATAGAATTCTGGTCATTTAAATTAGCAATTGGATAAACAAACGGAGAAAATGTTTGACCCTTTATTTTCAATGAAATTAAAAGAAATAAAATTATTATATATTTTATTTTACTCATCATAATAACTATTCCTTAATTAGTTTTTGGGAAATAGTCTCTTCCCCATTTGAAATTTGAATTATGTAAACTCCATTGGCAATGTTTTTGATTTCAATAGGTTTTGATGCATTCCAATGGTTTAGACTTAATACCGATCTGCCTGTTAAGTCAATCAATTGGATATTGAAATAGGGATAATTATTATCATATCCGGTTACACTGATTTGTTCAGTTGAAGGATTAGGGTAAAATGAAATAGACTTTTCAATAATGTTTGTTGTGGAATTTCCCTTTTTACCCATTTGTTGTGAACAAAATAATTCAATGGTGTTTTGATTCTGAAGGAGCTGGGTCAAAGTACCTGTTAAATAATACTCTTCGGTTAAATGAATTAATCTTAAGGTAAAATTTTTAGTTGGGTTTAATTCTGCAAGGCTCTCTCCAAAAATCTGAATTTGATAATTGCTGTCAATATGATATTGGATAGGAACCAGTTGGTTTTGGTCATTCAAGAATAAAAGTTCTAATTCATTAATTTCGTTTACACAGTTAGTATTTAACAAGTTTATTAATATATCCTCATAATAGCTGTCCAATTCTCCAAAATCTTCATCGAAAAGCCTTTTCATAATACTTCTAGCTAAATACACATGACTTCCATTTTCTGATGGTAACAAGGTCGCCACCTCTCTTAATAATAACTCTTCTTGTGCATTAGGAATATGGGGCTCTGGATAATATAGATTAATATATGATTTGAGCACATTAGCAAATTTTTGGTCCAAGCTATCCGCAAACCCACTGGTAACTAACGCCAACGCATCTTGGTAGCGTAATTGTTGAACTAATTCTATACAGTTTATTAAATTTACTTTTGGGTTGGAGGTGCCAGAATTGTTACCATTAATTTCGGCAACCGCTTTGCCAAAATCGGATTCCCATTTCATAATAGGGTCAGAGATAGTATCTGCAAAAACTTGAGGAGCTAGGCCAGGTGGGAATATTCCTTCGCAAAAATCTGGCCCAGTTCCTTTTACAAGATTAACAACGGTATTTGAGCCTGAAAAACAATTTTGGGTGGAACCTAACTTATAGCAACTCTCTTTCACCATGTAATTATTTTGAATTACCCAGCCGTTTCTGAAGTCTCTAACTGAGTTATTTCTATGAATATCTGCAAAATAGTACTGAAGTTGACCCCCATTTTTCCATTTAAATTGACCCCCCATTTTCATGTAATAAAAAGTGCTTAAAAGTCGGATTGGATTCTTATGTAAATTAAATGCAAAATTAGAAGTTAAACAACCTTTCTTTTTTTTCTAAGTGAATCACCTTTTAATTCCACTTTATGCGCATCGTGAACGATCCTATCTAAAATGGCATCAGCCATAGTTTCATCTCCGATTATTTCATACCACGCTGATATTGGAACCTGTCCTGCAATGATGGTAGAATGAACAGCGTGTCGGTCTTCAATTATATCCATAAGAATCATCCTACTTATGCTATCAAAAGGTTGTATTCCAAAGTCATCTAGGATTAAAAGATCTTGTTTTTCAATTTTAGCAAGTTCTTGAAGGGATGTCCCATCTGCCTTTGCAAGCTTTAGTTGGTTTATTAAACGACTTGTATTTGCATATAAAACCTTAAAACCAAGTAAACAAGCTTGATTTCCAATGGCTGAGGCAAGGAAGCTTTTTCCAGTTCCAGTGCTGCCAGTAACAATCAGGTTTTGGTGTTGTTTAATAAAATCACATTCCGCCAACCTGTTAATAAAGTTCTGGTCAAGACCTCTGTCAATTGAATAATCAATCATTTCAACAGCAGCCTTATATCTGAACTTTGCATTGCGCAGTCCTCTAGATACAGCTCTGTTTTGCCGGTCGTCCCATTCACTTTCGATGAGCTGCGCAAGCAGCTCATCGGTGGTAAGATTGTTCATTGAGGAAGCCTCTAGGACGTTTTGGAAGCTTCGGTGCATGCCATACAATTTCATGCGTTTCATTTTTTCTAATGTTTCTTGATTCATTTTTTTATTGTTTTACGGAAGTTTTATTCATAATATTTTTTACCTCTCAAGTTGTCATGAGGTGGTGTGGATTTGTTTTGGTTACCATTATTGATATTCATTTCGTCTCCTAGATCATCATCATTTTCAAGACCTTTCTTTAGTACATCTTCTAAAAAGTAGTAATGGATTAATCCGTACTTCATGGCCTTTTTGCAGGCCTTGTTGATTCTTTCTTTTTCAACCCTTCTTGCAAGGTTCAACACGCCGTTGCAAGCTTTGTAAGCCATTTCAGGGTGAGGTTTGCTTTCAATCAAAAGTTCCATAAACTTTGCAACTTCATCGGAGATGACTTTTGCTTTTTCCATAAAATAATCAGTGTTCCAGTCACTCATGTATTTATGTTTACTGGCTAAATGCTCCTGATCTGTGGTGTAGCGATTTTTCTTGTAGTTTCTTTCATGAGTTGCAATGAGTTTGTATTGATGGTAGATTTTAACTGAAAGAGAATTGTAAACAATCCGAACCCTTTTTCCTATGAACTCATAGGGTACAGAGTAATAATGTTTGTCTTCATGTAGTGTTACATAACAATTCTTCATTACCCTGTATTCCTTGATTTGATAGACCTCATAAGTCAGTTGAGGTAGAGCAAGCAGCTCATGCTTTTCATCCCTAATAAAAAGTTCAAATCTTGATTCAGCCTGTTTAAGTGGTGCGCGATTATGCTTGTCCAAGGCTATTAGGATAGCAGTATTAAGGTCTTTCAGGCTCAGGAATACCTTTCCATCTAACTCTGTATAAATTCGCTGATAAACGAGTCTTACTGCATTCTCCACAAGAGCCTTATCTTTTGGTCTGTAGGATCTGGCTGGAAGAATACTTGTGTTGTAATGCTCTGCAAAGCTTCCAAAGGTCGCATTAATGATAGGTTCGTACTTACTGCTCTTTGTAACTGCTGCTTTCAGATTGTCAGGAACAACGGCCCTTGGAACACCACTATAAAACTCGAACATGTTTTTACAACAAGTAATAAAATCATTGATTGTCTGAGATAGGGTAGCTTCAACATAGGTGTATTGGCTGCATCCTAAAATACCTACAAAGACTTCAACCTGCTTTTCCTCCCCTGTTTCAGGGTCAGTGATTTTAAGTTTATCACCACAGAAATCTATAAAGACCTTTTCACCAGCTTTGTAATCAATGTGCATAGTCATTCCGCTTCGCTTTCTATACTCCTGGATGTAGCGATAAAACTGGGAGTGTCCATATCCGTTGGGATGTTTTTCAATATATTTATGATATACCTTAGCCAGTGTCATCCCTTTTTTTCTCAGGCTCTTAACAATGTCTGGCAGCTCTCGATTTAGGTCCAAATACCGTTCAGTATCAGGTACAAATTGCTGACTATTGGGTTCGTAAAAAAGCTCTTGAAGCGCTAATTCTTCAAGCTTTTCAATGTCCTCATAAATTAGATTGAGTGTTTTAAATTTCTTAAGGTACCTCTTTACAGAGTTCTTAGAAATTCCAGATAAGAGGCTGATTCTTTTGCTTCCACAGCCCTCGGTGTGGAGACGGATAATTTGTTTAATTTTGTTCATAATGATTGGTTTATTTGCCATATTTTGCAATTGAAATGACAAAATATGGAACCAATCCTAAGTTCAAGCTACTTTTTCAGGGGTCAATTTGGACCGGAAATCATGCTTTTTGGAGGGGGTCAATTTGGATGAAAAATCTCCAAAAAAGAGGGGGTCAATTTCAATGGAAAACCGATGGGTCAGTTTCAAAGAAAAAGCATGGGGTCACTTACGAAGAAAAGAAGGGGGTCAGTTTGAC
>VEQB01000515.1 GCA_018883485.1 Bacteroidota bacterium | reverse complement strand
TCGCACATGGGTGAATTTATTTTAAAAGGTGATGGTGCATTAGCCTTAATACAAAAGGTAACCAGTAATGATGCTTCTGTTTTAACCGATGGTAAAGTGCAATACAGTTGCTTACCTAACGACAAAGGTGGTATTGTTGATGATCTTTTAGTTTACCGTTTTAGTGCGACAGAATACTATTTGGTAGTTAATGCAAGCAATATTGAAAAAGACTGGAATTGGATTTCTAAGCACAATACCTTTGGTGTTGAGATGGTAAATATGAGCGACGATTTATCGTTACTTGCAGTGCAAGGTCCTAATGCCATTAAAGTAATTCAAAAGCTTACTTCGGTAGATTTAGCACCTATGGAGTATTATACTTTTACCCATGGCACGGTTGCAGGTTGCGAAGATGTAATTATTTCGAATACTGGCTATACAGGTGCAGGAGGTTTTGAACTTTACGTTTGGAACAAAGATGCACGCAAGTTATGGGATGCTTTGTTTGAAGCTGGTAAAGAGTTTAATATAGAGCCTTGTGGTTTGGGTGCAAGAGACACCCTGCGCTTAGAAAAAGGTTTCTGCTTGTATGGCAATGATATTAACGATGAAACTTCTCCTATTGAAGCGGGCCTTGGCTGGATTACAAAATTTACCAAGCCTTTTATTAACCACGAACACCATAAGGCAATTAAAGATAATGGTGCTGCAAAAAAACTAGTTGGCTTTGAAATGATTGAAAGAGGAATTCCTCGGCAGCATTACCTAATAAAAGACGCAGCAGGCAATACCATTGGCGAAGTAACATCGGGAACACAATCTCCAAGTTTAAATAAAGCCATAGGACTTGGTTATGTAACCGCGGCGCATAGCAAAGCAGATACCGAAATATTTATTGAGGTTAGAGAAAAAGCCATTAAAGCTAAAGTTGTAAAGATACCTTTCTTATAATGAATGCTGAGGTAATACATACACCAGCCTTATTGCCACTTTATACCTTAAAAGATAAAGTGGTTGTGGTAATAGACATTTTAAGGGCAACCACTACCATGTGTGTTGCCTTTGAAACAGGTGTAAACAAAATTCTTCCAGTTGCGAGTCCAGAAGAATGCCTCATGTTTAAAGACTTTGATTTCATTATCGCAGCAGAACGCAATGCGGTTAAAGTAGAAGGCTTTGACATGGGCAACTCTCCTTTTGAATACGAGAATCCATTCTTGGCTGGAAAAAGTATTGCCTTTACTACTACCAACGGTACTAAAGCCATTAAGAAGTCGAAGGCCATGAATCCGCATAGTATTTTAATTGGCTCTTTTTTAAATATAAGCGCCCTGTGCGAACGAATTGTAAAGAGTGAAAAAGATTTGGTGCTTTTATGTTCTGGCTGGAAAGACAAATACAATTTGGAAGATACTTTATTTGCAGGAGCTGTTTTAGATAAACTAAAAGAATACTATCAAATGCCAGATGATGCAGCGCTTTCTGCATGGTGTTTATTCAAACAACATGAGCAAGATTTGGAGTCGTTAGTAAGAGCTAGCTCACACGCGCATCGCTTTACCCTATTGCATTTGCAAACAGATGATGTAAAATTTTGCCTGCAACAAGACATCATGAAAGTGGTACCAGAAATGCAAGGCGAATATTTGGTTAACCTAACACCACAACAAGCTAAATCTTTTTCTTAAACGCGGCGTAGGTTCAAAACGCTATTAAAAATAAAGCTAAACACAATAACCAAAGCGCTGCCAAATAGGTTGAACCAAAGGAAACTAATATCTGTGTAAAAATACATATATAGTACTAGGC
>VEQB01000101.1 GCA_018883485.1 Bacteroidota bacterium | reverse complement strand
CAAAGGCATAAGCAGTATTAAGGTGGATGCCTACATTGAAAGCTCAATGGAAGGTATGACGAGAACTGTTATTGAAGAGCGTCCAATGAACTTCCGCGAAATAGATGTGTTCTCTCGCCTAATGGCAGATAGAATTATTTTCTTGGGTATGCCAATAGATGATTATGTGGCAAATATTATCCAAGCCCAGTTGTTATTTTTAGATTCTATGGATCCTCGCAGGGATATTCAAATGTATATCAATTCTCCTGGAGGTTCTGTTTATGCAGGTTTGGGTATTTATGATACTATGCAATGGGTAAACCCTAGTGTGGCAACCATTTGTACGGGCCTAGCTGCCTCAATGGGTGCTGTATTATTATGTGCAGGTGCCGCAGGTAAAAGAAGTGCTTTGCCTCACGCACGTGTAATGATACACCAACCTTTAGGCGGAGCTCAAGGCCAGGCCAGCGATATCGAAATTACCGCTCGCGAAATTCAAAAGCTAAAGAAAGAATTATACGATATTATCTCAACCCATAGTGGGCAGCCTTTTGATAAGGTTCAAGCAGATAGCGATAGAGATTATTGGATGATTGCTGCAGAAGCTAAAGAGTACGGAATGATTGATGATGTGTTAACCAAGCACAAGCCAGAAGAGAAGAAATAATTTCTCAATACCAAGCTTTAAAGGAGTTGCTAATTTGGTGGCTCCTTTTTTCTTGTATATTATTTGGATTTTTTATTTTGTTTTGCTCATTAGTTTGCTTGTTGGTGAAAGATAAATGCTAAACTGACACATAGAACAGCACAAGGAAAAGTAAATTGGGTTATTTGCAAATGTCTCAATAGGCAAGGATTTGCTGGTATGGTTGCCCTCAATTGTGGTTTGATGTCTTCTGGTAGTTTACAGATAATAAAGCTTGGCAATACTTATTAAAATTAAATCATTAAACTTATCTTTGCAGACTTATGGCTAAAAAGAAAGAAGACCAATGTTCCTTTTGCGGAAGAGGAAGAAGCGAAGTTAATTATTTGATATCAGGACTTGATGCGCTTATTTGTGAGCATTGCATTGGGCAGGCATTTAGAATTATTAATGAAGAGCAGGAAGGTGCTGCAAATAAAAGTGCTAAAGAAGTTCTTAATCTTTTAAAACCTTCGCAAATTAAGGCACATTTAGACGAATATGTTATTGGACAAGACGATGCCAAACGCGTTTTGAGTGTAGCTGTTTATAATCATTTTAAAAGAGTTAATGCTAAAAAAGTTAATGATGTTGAATTAGAGAAATCTAATATACTTATTGTAGGTGAAACCGGAACAGGAAAAACCTTACTTGCCAAAACTCTTGCCAAAACTTTACAAGTTCCTTTTTGTATTGCCGATGCCACAGTGCTAACAGAGGCAGGCTATGTGGGCGAAGATGTAGAAAGTTTATTGTCGCGTTTATTACAAGCCGCAAATTATGATGTGGCTGCTGCAGAGCGTGGTATAGTTTATATAGACGAAATAGATAAAATTAGCAGAAAAAGTGACAATCCTTCCATCACCCGAGATGTGAGTGGCGAAGGCGTTCAGCAAGCTTTGCTAAAAATATTAGAAGGTACCATTGCCAATGTGCCACCGCAGGGTGGTCGCAAGCATCCAGAGCAAAAGATGATTCAAATTAACACAGAAAATATTTTGTTTATCTGTGGCGGTGCTTTTGATGGTATAGATAAAATGATTGCCCGAAGATTGCAAACACAAGCCATCGGATTTAAGTTGGCAGAATCCCTAAAGCCAGAAGATAAGGACAATTATTTGCAGTATGTTTCTGCAGCAGATTTGCGAAGCTTTGGTTTAATTCCAGAAATTATTGGTCGTTTACCTGTTATTTCCCATTTAGATCCTTTAGATAAAGTAATCCTAAGAAGAATTCTGGTTGAACCTAAAAATGCGCTAATTAAGCAATATATTCATTTGTTTGAACTCGAAAATATTAAGTTAGAATTTGAAGATGCGGTAATTGATTTAATTGTAGATACCGCTTTTGATTTAAAATTAGGTGCACGCGGTTTACGCAGTATTTGTGAGGCTTTAATGCTCGATTATATGTATGAGGTGCCAGGAAATAGTGAGATTAAAAACATCACTATTACAGCCGAAAATGCAAGTGCCAAAATGGAATCTGTGCGTTTAAAAAATTATCAGGCAGCGTAAAACTTTTTTGTTGTTAGGGTTGTTTCACATTTAAAACATTAATATGAAAACTCTAACAACTTATTCCCTTCTTATCCTCTTAATCTTCTCATCTTGCGCTGTGGTTCACCAAGATGAAGTTGCTGTAAAAAGAACTTTAGGTAAACTAAATGCTAATGTTTATCATTCTGGCGCTACCTTATTTAATCCTTTTATTTCAAGAATGATTCGTGTGCCACTAAACACCATTAATCTTGAAATTAATGTTGGCTTGCCTTCAAAGGAGGGTTTAACCGTTCAATCCGAAATTTCTATTTTGTATAGAGTTAAAACTACCGAGGTTCATAATATTCTTAAAAATACCGGCCTTAATTACCAAGGTGTCTTAATACTTCCTGTGTTTCGTTCGGCATCTGCAGATGTTTGTTCGGAGTTTGACGCAAAGGATATGCACAGTGCCAAACGCGCAACAATTGAACATAAAATTAAGGATAGGATGATGGAGGTTTTAGAACCTAAAGGGTTCATTATAGAATCAGTATTATTAAAATCAATTACCTTACCTCAGGGCTTATATAAAGCAATTGAAGAAAAACTTGAAGCAGAGCAGGATGCGCAGCGAATGGAGTTTTTAAAAGAAAGAGAAAAAAGGGAGGCAGAGCGAAAAGTGTTGCAAGCAGAAGGCGATAAAAACTCTAAAATTATTGCTGCAGAAGGGCAAAAGCGCATTCTAGAATTAGAAGCCGAGGGAAGAGCAAATGCCATTAAAACAGAAGCTGATGCCAACGCAAAGGCAAATGCCATGTTAGAGAAAAGTTTAACCCCACAAATTCTAAAGTTTAAGCAAATTGATGCCTTTCGAAGTTTATCAACTTCCCCAAATACAAAAACAATTATAACAGATGGCAAAACCCCTTTGATTGGTCTCCCATCAGAATAAATGTAAATAGTTTTAAACTTAACAAATTCTTTGGCCACGCGGTTTCCATTAAAATTATCAAGGTTAATGTAGTGCTTAATATAATCATCCCCAGGGATGCCTGCAATATGTTCTTCTATTAAGATATTTGCGCTCACCAAATAGCTAGTGCGATTGGGAGATAATAAATGTTCCAATGCTAATCCATAAATTCTAGAGGTATCCGCATGTTTCTCATAATAATAGTCAAAATTGTCGTTAAGGCGATTTGCAATTCTTGTTCTAAAGGGCATGGTATTGCCCTATAAACAATAATCTATGCGTTCCACTTCTAGGTGATCAAATAAGCAAGTTTCTCACAAAGTATCTTTCCCTTTCTTGTCGTAGAGCGCTATACTTTGTTTAAAGTTTTTAAGCAGGGGATAATGAATGGAGATGAGGGTTTCTCTTCCATGGTGTTTTAAATACTGCCGCAATTTTGGGTCAATGGGGTAGGAGAGTTTCTTTTTGCTAATATGTGGCATTGAATAGGAAGATAAACGCCTGCTTTTATTTTAAAAGCAAATTGTTATTTTGCAATGCAATGCAACCACAATTAAACAATCCAAGAATAACCAGAGCATGGACCATGTACGATTGGGCAAACTCTGTTTTTTCGCTGGCTATAACTACTGCAATATTTCCGCCTTTTTTCGAAAGCGCAAGCGCGCAAGCTGCTGTAGCTGCCGGAACTGTTGTGAACGGCGTTCATTATATTGATGTATTAGGGTTTAAGATTGTTAATTCTGCCTTGTATTCTTACGCCATTTCATTAGGTTTTTTATTGGTTGCCCTTATCAATCCTTTTCTTTCTGGCATTGCAGATGCACGCCAAAGTAAGAAAAGTTTCATGAAATTCTTTTGCTATTTAGGTTCATTTAGCTGCATGATGCTTTTTTTCTTTTCTTCAGAAACCTTGTGGCTAGGTATCACTTTTTTTATTTTAGGGATTTTTGGATTTGGAGGAAGTATAGTTTTTTACAATGCCTTTTTACCCGAGATTGCTACCGAAGACCAATATGATAAATTGAGTGCACGTGGCTTTGCCATGGGGTATATTGGGAGTGTTTTGTTATTGCTTATAGATTTAGCCATTATTTTAAATGCAGCCAAAATATTTCCTGTTGCAGAAAAAGCCGCAGAACTAATGCAATCCAATATCGGTTTGAACCTAGAAGAGGCAACACGGCAAGCGAAATCTTATTATACCACTTTTGCAAGCAAATTAGCCTTTGTTAGCGTTGGTATTTGGTGGGCTGGTTTTGCCCAAATTACCTTTAGAAATTTACCCGAAGTTCAAGTGGCGCAAAAAGAAGAGGGTGCTATTAGAAAGGGTTTAGAAGAGCTTAAAAAAGTATGGTATGAATTACAATTGCCCTCAAATAAAACGATAAAACTTTATTTGGTAGGTTTTTTCTTTAGCGCAATGGGGGTTCAAACTGTAATGTATGTGGCCTCTTTATTTGGTAAGCAAGAGTTGCATATGGAATTAGGTAAACTCATAGCAACTGTTTTAATTATTCAAATAATTGCCATTCTTGGCGCCTGGGGCTTCTCTAAAGTATCGGCTAAAATTGGAAATATTTACACATTGCAAATTATGATAGTGGTTTGGATTGGCATAACCACAGCCGCTTATTTTGTGAAAACCGATATACAGTTTTATTTTCTTGCAGCAGTTGTGGGCACTGTAATGGGTGGCATTCAGAGCATGTCGAGAAGCACCTTTGCCAAGCTTATTCCCGATGGCACCAAAGAAACGGCCTCCTATTTTAGCTTTTATGATGTGGCAGAGAAAATGGCGACCGTTTTAGGTACTTTTGCATTTGGATTTATTAATAATTTAACCGGAAATATGCGATCTTCTGTGCTTGCCTTATTAGTTTTTTTTATCGTTGCTGGATTTTTGTTTATGTTTATCCCTAATTTTAAAGAAAAGCATCCTTAATGAAGGTCGATTTATTTATACCTTGTTTTATAGATCAGTTTAATCCGCAAACCGGCTTTAACTTAGTTAAGGTTTTGGAAAAAGCTGGGTGCAAGGTGCACTATAACCAAGAGCAAACTTGCTGCGGCCAGCCCGCATTTCATGCAGGCCATTGGGAAGATGCAAGAGAAGTAGGGGAGAAGTTATTAAACGAAATCTCTTCTGACAAAACAATGGTTTGCGGCGCATCTTCTTGCACCGCTATGATTAGAAATTCATACGATCTCCTCTTTCAAAATTCTTCTTATCACAATAAATACCGCCAATTACAAAAGCGAACTTTTGAGCTAAGTGAATTTTTAGTGGAAGTAGTTAAAATAGAAGAATTTGGCGCCAAGTTAGAGACTAAAGCTATATTCCTAGATTCTTGTCAAGGTTTAAACCAATGCAAAATTATGAATCAACCTAGAACCTTATTAAATAAGGTAGAAGGTCTTACTTTACTAGAAATAGAAGAAGCTAATGTATGTTGTGGTTTTGGTGGCGTATTTGCAGTTCACTTTGAGAAGTTAAGTGTATCTATGGCCGACCAGAAACTAGACCATATTTTAGCATCAGGGGCAGATACTATTATAGGTAACGACTATAGCTGCTTAATGCACCTAGATGGAGTTATAAAGAAAAAGGGATTACCGCTTAAGATAATGCACCTAGCAGATGTTTTGGCTAGTGGTTGGTAAGTATGAAATTTACACAAGAAAGATTATTTAGTTTTTGCATACAAGTTTTTGAAACCTGTGGCATGAGCAAAGAAGATGCTAAGTTAGCAGCGGAAGTGCTGGTACTTGCAGATTTAAGAGGGATAGATTCGCATGGCGTTGCTAGGCTTAGTGGGTATGTTAGACTTGCAAACAAAGGCAGAGCAAATTTTAATGCAAAGCCTTTTATAGTGCATCAAACGCCTTCAACAGCAACACTAGATGCCAATCAAGGACTTGGTTTAATTTCTGCGCCCATGGCTATGCATATTGCCATAGAAAAAGCAAAAAATGTTGGAACGGGTTGGGTAGCTATCAAAAACTCAAACCATTTTGGCATTGCTGCTTACCATGCTATGATGGCTTTGCCACATGATATGATTGGGATAAGTATGACCAATGCAAGTCCTTTAGTAGCGCCTACTCACGCAAAAGAAAGAATGTTAGGTACCAATCCTATTTGTTTAGCTTTTCCATCAGGTAATGAAATTCCATTTGTGGTTGATATGGCAACTTCAAATGCAGCCAATGGTAAGCTAGAAATAGCACAACGTTTAAATAAACAAGTGCCTTTAGGTTGGGTTCAAACAAAAGAAGGAAAAGAAAGTACAAATGCTAATGAACTTAAAGATGGCGGCGCGTTATTACCATTGGGAGGACATAAAGGATATGGATTGGCAGCTGCCGTGGATATTTTAAGTGCGGTATTATCTGGGGCTAATTATGGTCCTTGGGTGCCTCCTTTTGTGGCTTTTCTTGATCCCTTGCCTAACCTGCCTGGAGAAGGAATTGGCCATTTTGTGGGAGCTATGCGGGTAGATGCTTTTAGGCCTAAAGAAGATTTTAAAGCCCATATGGATAATTGGATTAAACGCTTTAAAGCCGCAGAAAGAATAGATGATAATACAGAGGTACTTATTCCAGGAGAATTAGAACATAGAGCGTATTTGCAAAGAATTGCAGATGGTATTGAGTTGAACCCACAAGTGCAAATAGATTTAGAAGCATTGGCTGCACAATTGAAATTGGTTTTATAGCCAATTTTTGCGTTTAAACCATTGCCAAATAAACACAATTACCAATGCCATAAATAACAATACTCCTGGGTAACCATTTGGCATCGCTAGTTCTGGCATATATTGAAAGTTCATACCATACACACCAACTATAAAAGTTAAGGGTAAAAAGAAGGCCGAAAATACAGTTAAGATGCGCATCACCTCATTGGTTCTTTGCGAAGAAATACTTAGGTATAAATTTACTAGGGAAATTAAATCTTCATGTATTTGGTCTATGGCTATTTCTAATTTTAGATGATAGTCGCGCATATCCTCATAATAGGAGTTTTTTCTGTGAGAAACATGCATATTATCTACCACCAATTTAGAAACAAAACTTACGCGTCTAAACACCTGGTTTCTTCTTTTTAAATCATACATGGCGCGCAGCAAATCAGGAATTCTTTTCTTTAAAAAGATGCGCTCTTCATAACCATCAATTTTTAAGTTTAATTGCCTAACTGGTTCTTCAAATGTTTCAAATGTTTTCTTTACAATTTTACAAGCAAGGTTAAACGGATGCTGCATTTTGATATCTGTACTGTGCCTTTTTGCCAAATTTTCTATCAATTCTGCCTTGCTTCGGTGAATAGTAATGATAATTTCGGTATTGTAGAAAATAGCAATTTTGCGCGTAAGTTGTCTAATATCATCACTATCCGGTTTGCTTTCTTTATCGTAAAATCTAACAATGATAAATACCCATATGCAAATTTAGATTTAAGAAAATTTAACCATAACAAATTGAATTTTTGTTTAAGAAATAAATTAACTGCAAACGATTTAAGCATTGAATATACATTAGTAAATTCACCAGAAGTATTTACTGGAAGTTTTTTTGCAGGAAATATTGAAAAAATGAATGAA
>VEQB01000514.1 GCA_018883485.1 Bacteroidota bacterium | reverse complement strand
CCTTTTAAGGAACTGTAATAGGCTTTGCCATTGTTTATTTGGGTAAACTCTTGCACAAACTTCTGAAGGTATGGGTCGCTGGCAATCATAAAAGTAGTAATAGGAATACCCACTCGGCGAGCTTGAGCTGCCATGGTAAGCGTTTTATTAATAATCTTCCTATCTAAGCCAAAACTGTTTTGATAATAGCCAGTTCCTTCTTTTAAACAAGTTGGTTTACCATCTGTAATCATAAAAATTTGCTTGTTGCTATTTTTACGTTTACGCAACATATCCATGGCTAATTCTAAGCCTGCATAAGTATTGGTATGGTATGGCCCTACTTGTAAGTAAGGCAGATCTTTTATTTCGATAGGCCAAGCGTCATTGCCAAATACCAAAATATCTAGGGTATCTTTTGGGTACTTTGTTTTAATTAACTCTGCCAAAGCCATTGCCACTTTTTTAGCAGGAGTAATGCGGTCTTCTCCATATAAAATCATGCTATGGCTTATATCTATCATTAGCACAGTAGAAGTTTGAGACTTGTAATCTTTCTCGCGTATTTCTAAATCATCTTCGGTAAGCCTAAATTGGTCGATACCATGATTTAATTGGGCATTTTGTAAACTTGCAGTTACATCTATTTGATCAATGGAATCTCCAAACGAGAACTTGCGCGTATCGCTATTGGCTTCGTCTCCTTGCCCTGTTTTATTACTGCGGTGATTGCCTTTGTTACCCTTTTTTATTTTGCCAAAAACCTCTTCTAAACTTTGTTTTCGTATAGTTTGATTGGTTTTGGAACTAGGAGTAAGATTTCCATTTGCAGGATCCTCTTTTAAATAACCTTTGTCTTTAAGATCCTGAATAAAATTACCCATACCATAAGCATCGTTGGTAATCTTGTGCTCTCGGTCGAGTTGGTTCATCCAATCTATGGCCTCCGCCACATCTCCGTTGGTATATTGCATAAGCTGCAAGAAAAGGTTCAATAAACGTTGAAAATCATCTCCATTTTCTTCGCTGGGAATATATTTACTAAATAAGTGGCCTCGCATATTGGCAATATTCAATTAAATTTGAAGCATTACAATAGATAATAACATAAATAGGTAATTTGTTTTACCTAAACTAATTGATGACAGACTTACAGGTATTTGAAAATACGGCAGGACAAAAAACCTTGCTTAACCCTAGCTTAAATGAAACTTATCATTCGCGGCATGGTGCAATTGCAGAAAGTTTGCATGTTTTTATAGATAAAGGGTTACGAGCCGAGGGAATGCAACAAAAAAAGCAAATTCACATTTTTGAAATGGGCTTTGGCACAGGATTAAATGCCGCATTAACCTTACAAGCATTGCAGCCAGATGAAGTTGTTTTATATGAAACTGTAGAAGTATATCCTTTGGCTTTTGAATTGGTAAAACAATTGGAATACGATGCAACATGGAGTACTGAGGCAAAATCGCAATTTGAAAAAATGCATACAGTAGCCTGGAATAGTCGGCAAGAAATTTCGCCTCAATTTAACCTGAAAAAACTAAACGCCAATTTGGAAGAATTGGAATTTGAGGAAGCTCAATTTGACTTGGTTTATTTTGACGCTTTTGCCCCAGATAAACAAGCTCACCTATGGAAGCTTGGCATTTTTGAAAAGTTGTATAAGGCAATGAAAACTGGCGGCATATTGGTTACTTATGCCGCGAAGGGAGATGTTCGCAGGGCTTTACTGGCTGCAGGATTTGCCGTTGAAAAACTAGAAGGGCCTCCTTTTAAACGACATATGTTAAGAGCTACAAAACCAATAC
>VEQB01000513.1 GCA_018883485.1 Bacteroidota bacterium | reverse complement strand
GTTTGGAACTTGGTCATAAGAAGGCTGTCCTTCAACCTGGATGCCTTGCCACCTGTAATAATCTTGGAAGCAGGTTAAATAGGGAGTTATCGGATGCGAACGAATAAAAGAATTATTTATAATATTTAGTTTTGCACCTTTTTCTACAACAATTTTACCCAAATTGTCCATATAAATAGTTGTATTGCTGATTGTCAAAGTCCCACCAGTACGCACATAGATGTTATCATACATCATTTTGCTGTTCAAGGTAATGTTTTGTCCATTAGTTACCTCCAAAGAGGAATTTCCCCATTGAGATGCTTTTAGAACAGCTTTATAGGCATTTAAACGACCCGTGCCTAATTGGCCTGGGTAAGAAGCAGCGTCAGCAATTGGATCGGTTGTGGATTTTAAAACTTCTTCTATTTCTGCAGGTGTAAGGCATGAATTTACAGAAATCATCAGTGCAACTGTTGCAGCTACTTGAGGTGCTGCAATGGACGTTTTCCAACCGCCTGTGTAATTTGTGGGAGCCATTTCTGTTGTTGTAACGTTAACGGCAGGTGCGCATAAGTCTATATATTGATTACGAGCAAGATTCACAGTTGGAGGATCTCCAACTGTAGAGGAGTATCTATTATCGTTTCCAACCCCGCTAACTAAAATAACACCTGGTATATTTGCAATGTCCCAATGGCACTGTGCTGTTGGTTGATTGCCAGCTGCGACAACTAAAACAGTACCACCATCGGTAATTTCCTGAGCTGCAGTTGCGTTTACACTTCCAGTCCAACTAACAGAAATTACCTTTCTTCCGTCCTGATATGCCTGATAAATATTTGTTGGTAGGGTCGAGCCATCTTCACAATAAAAAGCAACCTTGGTGTCGTATCCAATCGAAGCAACTCCCTCATTATTGTTAGTTTCCGCGCATACAATACCTGCCGAACGAGTGCCATGAGAATTTGGATTAGCAGGGTTAAAACTTGGGTCATTATACGGTGTATTATTTCCAATTATAGCCGTAATTTTATTTGCTAAATCAGGATTGAATGCATCAATATGAGTATCTACTATAGCGACTGAAATATTTGGCGAACCATGAGTTATAGACCAAGCACATGGGGCTTCAACCATGTCAAGGGCATCTCTTCCAGCCCATCCTTGAGCTATCCAGGTATCGTTAATTGAGGTGGGATTAGAGCAAGACGCAAGAGAAACTCTTTCTCGTTTTATCACACTATTAAAGAGCCCGGTCTGAATTAATCTTGATTTAAGAGAGTCTATATTGCCGTTGGCTTTTATTTGATAGATATTTTTTAATGCAGGATTGTTCGAATTTTTATAAACTCGGGAGTATTTTGTAACTTGATATTGATTTAGTATGGAATTTAGTGCAGTACTGTTAGAAAGATGTGGATTTGTTACATGCGGTAAAAACGAGGGAGAAATACTGTCTTTTAGAACTACTTCCAAGAAATACAAGTTATTGGAAGAAGTCTGAGCAAATAAAGTTATGCTTGCTGATAATACGTAAAGGAGAGTTAATAGGTTTTTCATAATGGAGATGGTTTTATTTAGGTTCTGGAGTTTCCCCAAAAATAGTGATTTAGATGATTTCACCCTAGACTTGATAGGCAAAGGAAATTTTTTAAAAGTGAAATGAATCTTTTTTTGTTGAAAAATAAGGTTCCCCAAAAAATTTGCGTCCAATGTGCTAAAATGCAATTCCGACAAAGACTTCAGCACATTTATGGACACAAACTCTTTAACCGCATTGCGATTAAAAGCGCAAGTAAATAAATTTTCGGGAATCT
>VEQB01000100.1 GCA_018883485.1 Bacteroidota bacterium | reverse complement strand
GTGCTGCACCGTAAACCCGACCTATTGGTTTCGGGCATCAATCATGGTTCTAACAGTTCTATTAATATTTTGTATAGCGGCACCATGAGCGCCGCCATGGAAGGAGGTATTGAGGGGATTCCTTCTGTTGGCTTTAGTTTATGTGACTTTTCAATAGACGCAGATTTTAGTTTAGCTGCTAAAATTGCCTCTAATGTTGCCCAAAATATATTGCGCAATGGCTTACCGCTGGGAGTTTTACTCAATGTAAATATTCCCAAACTAACCGAAGCCGAATTTAAAGGGGTGAAAATTTGCAGGCAAGCTTGGGCCAAATGGGAGGAAGAGTTTGACGAAAGAAAAGACCCAAATGGGAAAAAATACTATTGGTTAACTGGAAAATTTATCAACTTTGATAAAGGAGATGATACCGATGAATGGGCGCTTAACAATGGATACGCCTCTGTGGTGCCCGTGCATTTTGACCTTACCGCTCATAGTGCATTATCTTATTTGCACCAATGGACTATTTTTCCTTAATTTTTACTCCTAAATTGCAATTATAATTTCTGCAAATACATATGCAAATTAAGCAACTCGATCATGTTATTTTTGGTTTCTTACTTGGAGTAATTGCTCCAAGCTTAGCTATCCTAATATTTTATTATTTAAATTTTAGCACCTCAGACTTGGGAAGTTTCCTCAACTTATCGGTTAAAGAAAAATTACTATCCCCTCTTCTAAGTCTTTGTTTAGTAGTTAATCTAGGAGTTTTTTACCTATTTATTCACTTTGAAAAGTTGTTTTCTGCAAGAGGTGTTATCCTTGCCACATTTCTATTTGGCTTTATTATAGTGTTACTTAAATTTTTTCTATAAGAAAAGAGACTTTTTAATGCGCTTTAAATATTTATTTTTGCAACATGATAAAGCGCTTTAAGCTAAGTTTATTTTTTTCGATTCTAATTTATTTTACAGCATTGGCTCAAAACGAATCCATAAAACCTACAGTTTTACCTGGATCTCGCAACGACTTAAATGCAGCGGCAATGAGTCCTGCAAAATTTAAACGAATGGCAGTTGCTGGATGGGATAATGAAGTTTTGATTTATAATACAGACAGCCCTTATAATTTGGTTCAAAAATTAATAGGACACCAAGCTCCTATTAATTGTTTAAGTTACAATTTTGCAGGCAATATGTTGGCGAGTGGCTCTAGCGACCAAACCGTTAGAATTTATGATAGTATGTACCGTTTTGTACCGCTAATTGAGGAAGGTACAAATCGCCATTATAGCGCAGTTAACTCTCTAATTTTTGATAAAAGTGGCAAATTTTTATTGACTGGAGATAAAGATGGTAAGCTATTATTATGGGATGTGCCAACACGCAAAACAGTAAAGTCTTACCAAACTAATACCGCTATCAATGATTTATGCTTGAGTCCATCGCCTGCTAATATTTTTATAGCCAATGCTGAACCTAGTATAAAAATATTTGGTTTGGCATCAGGTAATGTTATTAGAACCTTAGACGGACATAAAGATGCCATTAATTGCCTTGCTTTAGCTTATAATAATAAATATCTAATTAGCGGGTCAAATGATAAAACGGCCATTATTTGGGACCTTAAAACCATGAAACCCTTGCATATTTTAAAACCAAGTTGTTGGAAAATAACCTCCGTTGGCTTTAGTGATGACAGCAAATATTGCGTTACAGGTTGCAATGATGGGGTGGTAAATATTTGGGAAACAGAAACAGGAAAATTGGTAAGTACTTGGAGTTCTGAAGATATCGGAGTTAAAGAGTTGTGTTTTTTTAGAAATAATCAGTACATTTTAATTTCACCAAAATTAAAAGGAACACATGATTTTGGCGCTAGAGTTATCACTAGTGGAATTCCAAATTTGACAAAAGTTCTAGAAAGCACAAAAAATACTGCGCCCAAAACACCTATGCAATTGCAATTGGATAGCATAATGGCCAACCGCCCTTTAAGCAAACAAGATTCTTTAAAATATAAGATTTTGTTAACACCACCTAAACCAAAACCAGGTCCAAAAAATCAAAACCAATTAGATAGCGCTATCATTTATAAAACTCCGATGAAAAAAGGGGATGTAAAAAATTAAAAAATTAAAACCTTGGGCTAACTATATGGTTTATTAGTATAGATATTAATTCAGGGTTTTAGAAAAAAAATGCTCATGTTTAAAAATTCAGGTATTACAAAAAAATTACTTCACTATATTGCGACGCATTTCAATAACCCGTTATTATATTCATAAACTAATCAAGATGAAGATTTTCAAATTGTTACTTAGAACTACGCTGTTTTTAGTGTTAATGTTTTCATTGGTTTCTGGCCTTTTAGCGCAAAGCGCCGTAGAAGGAAAGACCCTTTATCAAGCAAATTGCACCTCTTGTCATGCCATTAATGAAAAAGTTGTTGGGCCAGCCTTAAAGGATGTTCACAAACGTAGAGAAGAGGCATGGTTAGTTAAATGGATTCGCAACTCTCAAAAATTAATACAAAGTGGTGATCCCGTTGCTGTCCAACTTTATAAAGAGAATAATGAAAGTCCGATGACAGCTTTCGAACAATTAAGTGATGTGCAGATTAAATCTATCATTACTTATATTAAGTCAGAAAGTGAAGCTCCTGCAAAAACAGCAGTAATTGCTGGAACAACAGCTGCTGTAGGCCCAACAGACGCAAAGGAAAGTGAATTTACTGATTCCATTAACTGGTTATTGGTTTTAATTTCAGTATTGTTAATTGCTGTTATAATTTACGTTTTTGGTATTTTGAGCAAAATCGGTGATATTGAAGGAAAGAAAACTATAAATTGGAATAGTATTAATTCTAAATTAATGCTAATTTTTGTGGTAGTAGGTTTACTAGCAACAGTTTGGGAATTTATGGTTCATGGAAAATTAACCTATTTTAACGAGGGTTCTGCCTCTGTGCATGGCGAAGAGTATGATAATATGTTTATGATAACTCTTGTAATTACAGGAGTAGTATTTATAATCACCCAAATTTTGCTTTTTTGGTATGGTTTTAAATACAAAGCAGATGGAAAACGTAAAGCGTTATATTATCCAGATAACCATAAATTAGAATTATGGTGGACTATCATACCAGCAATTGTTTTAACAGTGCTCGTAATACGTGGTTTAATTACTTGGACCAATATGACCACCAAGCCAGAAACATCCTCAAGAAATATTGAAGTATTTGCATATCAATTTGGTTGGAATGCAAGGTATGCAGGTACTGATAATAAATTAGGAAGACATAATTTCCGTGAGGTAGGTAAAGTTAATCCATTAGGAGTAGATACAAATGATGCTAATGCCTATGATGACATAGTAGTTAGTGAGCTTCACCTCGAAGTAAACCAACCCATAGAAATGTCATTTAGAGCCAAAGACGTTATCCATAGTGCCTATTTCCCGCACTTTAGAACACAAATGAATGTAGTACCAGGTCTACCAACGCGTTTTAATTTCACACCTTCTGTAACAACTGCAGAAATGCGTACCAAGAAAAATGATTCTAATTTTGATTACATATTGTTGTGTAATAAAATTTGTGGCGGAGCCCATTACCGCATGAAAATGAAAGTTATTGTTGATACCAAAGAAGAGTATCAAAAATGGTTAAGCACACAGCCAGCTTTAGTGGCGGGTAAAGTTAGCAATAGCCCAGTAGCAATGAATTAATCTTATCCATTTAAAATAAATAAAATAGAGTATAAATATGAGCGATCACAACCTGACACACGGCCACGACGATCATGAGCATGAACATCATGAAGAAGGCTTCTTTTCGAAGTATGTCTTTAGTATGGACCACAAAATGATTGCAAGGCAATTCCTAATTACTGGTATTATTATGGGTACCATTGGAATGTTAATGTCTTTGATTTTTAGACTTCAATTGGCATATCCCGATATGAAGTTCCCTTTCCTAGAAGGAGTTTTAGGCCATTGGGCAAAAGATGGTAGGCTTGATCCAAACTTTTATCTAGCATTAATTACCATACATGGTACCATCATGGTATTTTATGTGTTAACTGCCGGTCTAAGTGGAACATTTTCAAATCTACTCATTCCACTTCAGGTGGGTGCGAGAGACATGGCGTCTCCTTTTATGAATATGTTATCCTATTGGTTTTTCTTTCTTTCTTCAGTAGTATTACTATCCTCCTTATTTGTAGATGGTGGCCCGGCTTCTGCAGGATGGACAGTTTACCCTCCTTTATCTGCGCTGCCAAAAGCAATTCCTGGCTCTGGTACAGGCATGACCCTCTGGTTAGTAGCCATGATTTTGTTTATTGCTTCTGCCTTATTAGGTGGTATTAATTACATTGCAACCGTATTAAACATGCGCACAAAAGGCATGAAAATGTCGCGTATGCCATTAACCATTTGGGCATTCTTAGTAACAGCTGTATTAGGCTTGTTATCATTCCCTGTATTGTTAGGTGGTTCATTATTATTAGTTTTCGATAGAAGTTTTGGAACCTCCTTCTACCTTTCAGAGATTGTTGCAGAATTTGCCGGTGGTATTGAACGCACAGGCGGTTCACCAATTCTATTCCAACACTTATTCTGGTTCTTAGGCCACCCAGAGGTTTACATTATTTTATTACCCGCTTTAGGTATTACCTCTGAAGTAATTGCCACTAATTCTCGTAAGCCGATATTTGGTTATAGAGCTATGATTGGATCTATATTGGCTATTGGTGTGCTTTCATTTATTGTTTGGGGTCATCATATGTTTATTACTGGTATGAACCCATTCTTAGGGTCGGTATTTATGTTGGGAACTTTGATTATTGCTGTGCCATCTGCTGTAAAAACTTTTAATTATCTAGCCACTTTATGGCAAGGAAATATTAGATTAACACCTGCCATGATGTTTGCCATAGGATTAGTTTCCTTCTTTATATCTGGAGGTTTAACAGGTATCTATTTAGGTAATGCAGCCTTAGATATTAACTTGCATGATACTTATTTTGTGGTTGCCCACTTCCACCTAGTTATGGGTAGCGCTGCTATCTTTGGTATGTTAAGTGGTATTTACCATTGGTATCCTAGAATGTTTGGCAGAATGATGAACGAAACTGCTGGACAAATTCACTTTTGGTTAACAATAGTTTCAGCCTATTGTGTGTTTTTCCCAATGCACTTTATGGGATTAGCCGGCGTTCCGCGCAGGTATTATGCCAATACAGCTTATGATCAATTCAATGTATTTGTAGATATGAATGAATTTATTACCATTGCGGCTATTTTAGGAGGTGCAGCTCAATTAATATTCTTAGCAAATTTCTTCTACAGTATGTTTAAAGGAAAGCGATCTGTTCAAAATCCATGGGATTCTAATACCTTAGAATGGACGGCGCCTGTAGAGCACATGCATGGTAACTGGCCTGGAGAAATTCCTCATGTTTACCGTTGGCCGTATGATTATAGTAAACCAGGTGCAGAGCAAGACTTCATTCCTCAAAATGTGCCAGATGCTGGACAAAATGACCCAATGGAAGATGCAGTTGGTCTTCCAAAGGTGAGTGTAATGAGTTCTGAATCGGTTCATGCATAGTTCATTGAATTGTTAATAGAACCTAAAAAACAAAATAGATTTAGACGCTTTGGTATTCTTACCATTGCGGCAGTGTTCTTTCTCATATTCGTAGGTGGTTTAGTGCGAAGCACTGGTAGTGGAATGGGTTGCCCAGATTGGCCAAAATGTTTTGGTCAATGGATTCCCCCTTCAGATATCAGTGAATTGCCATCTGATTATAAAACAAAATTTGCAGTTGCTGGTAAAGAGATTGCCGATTTCGATGCTTTTAAAACGTGGACTGAATATTACAATCGTTTAATTGGTGTGGTTATTGGGTTATTTATATTCTTAACTGTAATCTTTGCTTTTCCCTATTTAAAATCAAGTAAGCCTTACATTTTTTGGTTAAGTTTCTTAGCCTTTATTCTTGTAGGCTTTCAAGGTTGGATAGGTTCTAAAGTAGTCTTTTCAGATTTGGCAACCTATATGATTACCATTCATATGTTAATAGCATTGGTAATTGTTGGTCTTCTAATCTATACCATCACTGCAAGTCAGGATTTTATTATAAAACAAGCCAAAACAGACATTTTGCTACCAAAACTTTTATGGTTGATGCTGCTAGTAATGATTGTTCAAATCGTTTCGGGTACACAAGTAAGAGAAGAGGTAGATGAAGTTGCAAAAAGATTAGACAATCGTAACCTCTGGTTAGATGAGATGGACTGGATATTTTATTTGCATAGAAGTTTGAGTTTGCTAAATATGGGATTAGCCATTTTTATCAATCGAAGATTTAGTAAGCTATTTGAACGCTACAGTATATTGTATAAATCCTCACTTGCTTTAATACTCCTTATGTTTACCCAGGCACTTACAGGAGCGGTACTAGCCAATCTCGGATTTCCGGGATACGCACAAAGTATTCATTTAACACTGGGAAGTCTAACAGCCGGATTGCAGTTATTTATCTTCATCCTAGTTTTTAGCAAAACAAAATTAATAGTTGAAACAAATTAACGTGGAAGTTAAAACTTCAATATCTGAAAATAACCTTAGCGAAGAACTTAGTTTCTTAAGGGGAAAGGTACGCGACCTTAATCAATTGGTTAAGGTAAGACTTACCTTACTTGTGGTATTTTCATCGGTAGTTACTTATTTAACTGCCTCTCAAGGGGCCATTAACTGGATGGATGTTTTAATCTTAACAGCTGGAGGTTTTTTAGTAACGGGCGCTGCTAATGGCATTAATCAAATTATAGAAAAAGACTATGATAAGTTAATGATAAGAACAGCCAATAGACCAGTTGCAACCAATAGAATGAGTGTAGTGGAAGCTTCATTTATTAGTTTATTGATGGGCTTAACAGGAGTAACCCTAATAGCTTACTATCTAAATCCTGTGGCTGGCTGGCTAGCTTTTGGGGCATTATTAAGTTATGCTTTTGTGTATACCCCACTTAAAAGAATTTCCCCTATTTCAGTATTTGTTGGTGCATTCCCCGGAGCAATTCCTACCATGTTAGGATGGGTTGCTTACAGCGGAAAGATTGATGCCCCTGCACTTATATTATTTGCAGTTCAGTTCTTTTGGCAGTTTCCTCATTTTTGGAGCATTGCTTGGATTTTAGATGATGATTACAAACGAGCAGGATTTAAAATGTTACCCTCTACTCCTGGCAGAGATAAAGGTACCGCATACCAAACCTTAGCTTTTAGTTTGGTTCTTATTCCTTTGGGAATGCTACCTGCCCAATATGGAATTAGCGGTGTTACCTCTGCCGCAGTGGGTGCATTAGGAGGCATTATGCTTAGCTTCTATTCTTATAGATTACTCAAAACCTGTGAAATTAAAGATGCGAGAAAATTAATGTTTGCCTCTTTTGTATACCTACCCCTTGTTCAATTAGGGTATTTATTCGACAAAATTTAACATCATGCAAACAACTTATAACAAACAAAAGGAAGAAGAAAATTACATTATTAACCCAAAGAAATTTGTGCTTTGGTTATTAATAGTGGCCAGCGTAATGTTATTCGCCGGCTTTACAAGTGCCTATATTGTGCGCAGAGGAGAAGGTAATTGGGAGGTTTTTGATTTGCCTTCACTGTTTTTAGTAAACACTATTATTGCCGTAGTTTCGTCTTTATTTATGCAATTAGCCTACATGGCTGCTAAGAAAAATAATCGCGCAACACTTAAAATATTTTTAAC
>VEQB01000512.1 GCA_018883485.1 Bacteroidota bacterium | reverse complement strand
AAGTACACTATTTATTACTTGTATTCAAATCCTCCATTCGCAGGATATGGAAGACTCACCTATTTAAATTCATTAACTATAGATGCGGCCAATTATTCTGTGCAATACGCCACTGCTTACTTTTTACAAACTTCTACCTTGCCTGTAATGTTTAGTAGTAATGGTATTCAATTTATCTCTGAACTCGAAGTTTCACCAGATGGAAGCAAAATTGCCATCCATGATGGAAGCAAAATTTTAATTTATGGCATAAATCAAACAACTAAAAATGTTAATACCTTTATTGGATATTTTGAATTTAAATCAACAAACCTCAATATAAATTATTCAATAAGTGGTATTGAATTCAATCATTCTTCAAATAAACTTCTTTTCAATCGGTACAATTCAAATAATTCATTTCTGGCTCCAGTGACTGAAAATATTGGTATTTTGAGCCTTGATAACATTCCAAGCAATTTCATTTTACCAGTTAACTACTTTACTGAAAATTTAGGAACAAAAACTAACAGTATAGTAACAAGAGGCGGTCTTGAAATGGCGCGAAACGGTGAAATTTATACTGTTGGGGAATATGGAATCCATAAGCTAAATTTATCTACTGGATTTATTAACGACGCCCCTGATATAAGTATTCCTAATTCTGGTACAATTAATTTAACAAATGACATCTACTTAGGTCAATCTTTTTCCATTCGTCCCTTAGGGGAACAACAGGATGGTCAGAATTTTATTTCCGAAGGATACCATTTAGATGATGAAGTTTTTCCAACTTCAAATTCTTCTATCACATTTAATGCGCAAAGCACTTCGAGTGGTAAACTAAAAATTAGAGGTGAGAACTTGATCTATTCGAATGTAGGCCAAAGTGTAATTTTTGATAATCTTGTTATTAACCCGGCATCACAAACTAAAATTACTATTAAAGACCTGTCTGAATTAAATATTAAAAATTCAAACATTGAAACTGATGATTGTAATAAAATGTGGGAAGGGATTATAGTTGAAAATGGTGGCGGATTAAGAATAGAAAACACAAGCTCTGAAATTAAACATATAAAAGATGCCATTGTTGCCGTTAATTATTCTGGTCAAAATTCGGGGCTTATAATCAACAACTATACTTTTGAAAGAAATGCGAAAGCCATACAAATTAATAATGGCGGGGTAATTGGAAGTGGTACCATTTTCTTAGGGAACATTCAAATTACTAATTGTAAATTTAAGAACACTCAAGTATTAAAAGACCCAAGTAAGGGACAACCAGCCTATAATTTATCTAGTGCAGGTAAAGGAATTACCTGTATTGAAGTACTTAACACTGGCTCTTCAGCCAAGAAACTTGCTGTTGAAGATAATTCCTTTGAAGCAGGAATTTTTGGAATTAAAGCCGCCAATAGTTTTATTAATGTTTTAGGTTGTGCCTTTAAAGATTTCTTAGGATTAAGTAGTTTGAGCTTATCACCCAGAATTAAGTTTAATTTTGCATCAGCTATTTTTACTGAGAGAATAGAAAATGGGAACAATACAATTTATCAACTCGAAATTGGAAATAACACTCTGAATTCAAAAGCTAGTACCTTCGAAAATAATGAAAGGCACGTTACAGCCTATAATGGGGTTAGTTTAATCATAAGTAATTCTATTTTCAAAAATTCTTACCGTAAGGGTATTGATTCTGGAGTTTCCCCAAAAATAATCAACTTGGGAATAAGTTTAGTTGAAAATTTGGTGGTGGTTTAACTTTTATGAAGTTAACTAAACCTGTTTTAGTTGATTTTAGGAGATTGTAAATACCATCT
>VEQB01000099.1 GCA_018883485.1 Bacteroidota bacterium | reverse complement strand
GGATATAATGTAGCTTTAGCCTTTGGGTATTACCATGAAAGATTTACCAGCGAATCGGTTTACCAATATTATAGATTAACTACCAATAATTATGTAAGCAGCGCTGTTTCTTTAAGTAGGCGCTTTAAGTACTTTGAACCTATTGTTATGGTTTCGGCTTTTGATGTGCTTAATTTGGGTGGCATACAGGCAGAAGCGGGTATTACTCTTTTTCCATTTAAAAAGAACCGATTTTATAACTATACCTCTTTTGGTTATACCTCACACAGCAACTACCTTAATAAATTTTGGCTATTTAAAGAGAAAATGGGATATGGCTTAAAAAATGGAAATCAATTGGAAGCATTTATGCTCGTGGGTGCGCTCGATAACTATATGGGAAATCTTGGTTTTGTTACCTACAATACATTTGATCCAATTAATTATTTAGTTTCGGTACAATTCGCAATAAAGAAAAATAAAATCAACATAATACCCGGGTATCAGTTGCAAAACCGCGATTCATATTATACTGTTGGTTGGGTTAGCGGAGGGGAAGGCGGTGGTGTGCAAATAGTTGATTATACCTATTACAGTCATTTATTCTATTTAACCTTAAGATATACACCCTAACATGAAAAAAATAATTTTTAGCTTATACCTTATTACTTGTACCATGGGTGCAATGGCCCAAGACAATTTAAAAGTAGCATTCCAAAAAAGTTACCAATTAGAAAATAACCAGCAGTACAAGGAAGCATTGGCTGCTTTGCAAGCGTTTAATAATCCTAGCGTCTATGAAATTCAATTACGGTTAGGTTGGCTAAATTATTTGGCCGGCAATTTTTCGAAATCTACCGAGCACTACCAAAGGGCCGGAGAGCTTGCACCAGCAGCAACAGAGCCACTTTGGGGTATTATTTACCCATTAAGTGCCCTAGAAAAATGGACAGGTGTAGAGAATGTTTATAAGGAGATATTAAAGCGTGATCTTAAAAATACAAAGGCCAACTATTACTTGGGTTTACTCTATTACAATAGAAAAGATTATACCACCGCAAAAAAGTTTTTAAACGAGGTAAATCTGTTGTATCCATTTGATTTAGATGCTTGCTTATTACTGGGCTGGACCCACCTAAACCTTGGTAATAAAGCTGAAGCAAAGAAATTGTTTAACAGGGTATTGCTGCAGCAAGCAGATAACACTTCTGCCAAAGAAGGCCTAGGTTTGTGTGGTTAGTGCTTTGAACCTATATTTGTTAAAATTAGATACACTTGAAAGATTTTAAAAAGTACTATATCATTCCGGCAACTCCCGAAGAGGTTTACCTGGCCTTAACTACAGAGATTACCTTACAATTATGGACTGGCGATGTTGCCTCTTTTGAGCCAACACCCGGTAGCGAATTTTCTTTGTGGGATGGCAGTATTGTAGGTAAGAATTTAGAGTTTGAACCGGGTAAAAAAATTGTGCAACAATGGTATTTTGGCGAGGAAGAAACAGCTACCCCCAGCATAGTTACCTTAAAACTGCATGCCAATGGCCAAAACACGTCTTTAGAGGTTAGGCAAACCAATATTCCAGATGAGGCATATGAAGATATTGCAGAAGGTTGGACCAGCTCTTATGCGGCCAGTTTGCAAGAGTTTTACGAAGAAGATTAAAATACGATGTATCAAATCATTCATTTAAGTGCAGAATGTTACCCCGTTGCCAAGGTGGGTGGCCTTGGAGATGTAGTAGGTGCTTTGCCCAAATATTTAAATCAAGCTGGTTTTAGCTCTTGTGTGGTTATGCCACGGTATAACCTTAAATGGAATAGTAATCACTCTAGCCAATCTGTTTACAATGGCGTTTGCGAGAATGAGCACTACAGCATACCCTTTCATATTGTAAAAGCCCAGCAAGAAGAATTGGGTTTCGATTTATTTATGGTAGATATTCCTGATTTATTATTTAGAGATAGTGTGTATGGGTATGACGATGACCCCTTAAGATTTTTATTCTACCAACAAGCGGTGTTGCAGTGGTTATCTAGTTGGGATCAAAAGCCTGCGGTAGTGCATGCCCACGACCACCATTGTGGATACACCGCATTTATGCTTAAAAACTGTTATGTATTTAATGGGCTGAACCAAATAAAAACTATTTTTACCATTCACAATGGTTTATATACTGCACCCATTCCACATAGCTATGCTAAATATTTTCCCCATTTCCCAAAGGAAGTTAGTGGCTTATTAGAATGGGATAATTGTTTAGACCCTCTTGCAACTGCCATTAAATGCAGCGATAAAGTAAGCACGGTTAGCGCCGGTTATCTTTTAGAATTACAAGCCGATGCAGGTTCTTACACTTGGTTATACAGAGAATATGCCTATAAAAGTTACGGCATTTTAAATGGCATAGATACACAAGTATGGGACCCTAAAACGGATGTGTCTTTACCCGCAAAATTAGAGGATAATAAGTGGACCCGGTTCAAACAAGAAAATAAAGCAGCTATTTGTTTGGCTAATGGGCTTAACCCACAATTACCGCTCTGTGTTTTTATTGGCAGGTTGGCTACAGAAAAAGGTGGAGATTTAATAGTGCCGGCAGTTGGCGAATTTGTGCATCAAACTAAAGCTATGAATTTTTATTTATTGGGTTCAGGCGCAACTCATGTAGAAAATCAGTTTAGACATATTTCTAGTGTTTTTCCGCAACATGTAGTTAATTATATTGGCTACAATGAAACCTTGGCGCATCAGCTATATGCCGCAGCAGATTTTCTTTTAATGCCATCTTTGGTAGAACCTTGCGGCTTGAACCAACTGTATGCGTTGAGATATGGAACAGTGCCTATTGTGAGGTCGGTGGGCGGACTCAAAGATTCTGTAAAAGATTATGGCGATTTTGAAGGCTATGGAATTAGGTTTAATAGGGCCGATAGCGAGGATATAATTTATAGTTTTTATAGGGCTTTGGATTTGTACCAGAATAAAACTGCTTTTTACCGTGTGCGCGATATTGCAGTTAATTTAGATTTTTCATGGGAAAAGGCGGTTAATCAGTATATTTGGGTATATCAAAATTAGTTTATGGAGAAGATAATTAAAATTGTATGCCTCATTTTGGGCGGAGGTGCAGGTTCAAGATTATATCCTTTAACATCCATAAGAAGTAAGCCAGCAGTGCCTATAGCGGGTAAATACAGATTAATAGATATTCCTATTTCTAACTGCATTCATTCGGGTATCCGCCGCATTTTTGTGCTTACCCAATACAACTCAAGATCGCTCAACGCACATATCAAAAACACCTATCACTTTGATATGTTTGGGCATAGCTTTGTAGATATTTTGGCAGCAGAACAAAGGCCCGGCAGCGAGCGCTGGTTTCAAGGTACAGCCGATGCGGTGAAGCAATCCTTTCAACATTTAGAAGACCACGAACATGATTATATCTTAATATTGAGTGGCGATCAATTGTACCAAATGGATTTACGCGAATTTGTAAATCAACATGTGACTTCGGGCGCAGAAATTAGTATTGCTACTATTCCGGTTAATAGCGCAGATGCACCAGGTTTTGGAATTATGAAGGTGGAAGAAAATGGTTTCATTAATAAATTTGTAGAAAAACCCAGCCCCAATGAATTAGATAAATGGGTGAGCCCAGTAAGTGCCGAACAAAAAGCACAAGGCAAAGAGTATTTGGCTTCTATGGGTATTTATGTGTTTAATAAATCTACCCTGCACAGATTGTTTGAAGAAAATCCTGGTCATACAGATTTTGGCAAAGAAATTATCCCTACTGCTATCAATGCTGGGGTTAAAGTAAAAGGCTATGCCTACGATGGATATTGGACAGATATTGGTACCATTAGAAGCTATTTTGAGGCAAATATAGATTTGGCACAAGCACTTCCTAATTTTAACCTGTACGATAACAATAGGTATATATATACCAGAGCACGAATGTTGCCGCCCAGCAAATTTGGAAAGGATACGCGCATTATCAATTCGGTAATTTCTGAAGGTTGTATGATACAAGCCAAAGAAATTGAAAATTGCATTGTGGGCAATAGGTCTAGAATTGCAGAAGGAACCGTAATGAAAAACTGTGTAACTTTTGGAAACGATAGTTATGAAACCTTAGCAGAATTAGCCAATCCTAAGTTTGGCATTGCCATGGGGTATGGTGCCAATTGCCACCTCGAAAATTGTATTATTGATAAAGATGTGAGAATAGGCGAAAATGTAATGATTGTAGGGAGCCACCAAATGCCAGACACCGAAACAGACCATTATTGTATTAAAGAGGGTTTGGTAATTGTAAAAAAAGGTGCAGTTATTCCTTCGGGTTCTAGAATTGTTTAAAGCTTAACATTTTAATAAAGAATTATTAGTTATAATTGTAAAAAAAAACCTTATGGCCGAGCAACAAAAATCTAATAAAAACAGCTTAAGCTTATTGCTGCTGTTGTTAATTACCTCTATTGGCGCAAATATTTACCAATGGAAAACCCATTCTACTACGGTAGTTCAACATGGCTCAGATGTGGATAGCCTTGTAAATGCAAGAAATGAGGTAGAGCGCGAATTAACTGCTGTAACCATGGAGTTAGAAAAATACAGAGGAATTGCTGGTAATTTAGATACTTTATTAAACGATGCTAATGCTAGAATAGTAGAACAAGAATTGCGTATTCGCAAACTAATGTCGGGCGAAAAAGACCTTACCAAATTAAGCAAAAACCTAAAAAAAGAAATTGCAGCCTTGCATAAACTGCGCGACGAATACTTGGAGAAGATTGATGGACTTATGGCAGAAAATGAAGCTTTGAAAAAAGAAAATGCCAATTTAAATACGCAAGTGATAAACCTTAACGAACAGAAAAACTTGTTAGAAGGAAAAGTGATGACAGCCTCTCAGTTAAAAGTAGAATATGTAAAAATTGGTTCTTATAAAAAACGTGGCAACGGCAAAATGGTTGAAAGTGTGTTGGCCAAGCGAACTAATAAAATTGAAAGCTGCTTTACCATTATGGATAATAAAGTAGCTACCAATGGAGATAAAATGGTGTACCAAGTAATTACCGCTCCCAACGGCAAGCCACTAATGGGAAACACCAAAGCAGAATTTAAAACTTCTGAAGGTGAAAAAGTATTTGCTACTTCAAGTCAGAAAGTAAATTATACTGGCGCTAAACAAGATCTTTGTCTTTCTTACGAAAACGATGAACGAATTTTAGAAGCAGGTACATACTTAGTGGATGTTTATGTAGAAGGTACGCTTGTGCACCAAAGTACATATATCTTAAAGTAATAAAGAGAAGTACATATAAAAAAATCCTCCTAGGCAAATGGCTTAGGAGGATTTTTTTTATGGTTATTTTCCAATATATAAACTTTCAATTACGTTTCGGTGGTGTATCTCGTGTCCGCAAAGAATATAAGGAATAGCGCTTGTTTTCATAGGATTGCCATTGGCTATACCTGAGCGGTTGAGTTGGGTTTCGCTTAGTCCTCTAAACAACTCTATGGTGCAACTTCTTACCAAAGAAAACTCTTTTACTATTGACAATACTTTTCTTTCGTTGGCTTCGCTATTGGATGCAAAACTATTTTCATCAAAACCGGGAAGCTCTGTTTTATCGTTTCTAGAAAAGCGCAAAGCCCTATAACTAAATACGCGTTCTGTATCCATTAAATGTACAATCAATTCTAGAATGGTCCATTTGCCTGGTGCATAAGCGCTCAGCAAGGTTTCATCATCTAAGGAAGTTATTAAATCTATGGTATCTAAATGTTGCTGGTAAAGCTCATCTAGTATATCATTGGTTTGCGGAACCAAATCTATATATTTTTGGTAGTAAGCGGCAACATCGCCTGGCTTTGGTAAGTGTAGCATAAAAATTAGTATTTGAATTTAATGCTTATGGTCGTCGCCAAAAACTTTTACCTTATGGCCAAAGTGATGGGCAAAATCACGCATTTCATCACTTACTTCTTTATTGTTGGTAGCCTTCTCAAAGGTATCGGCCATGGTAGCCAAGGTTTGAAACATAAACAAATTCATCTCTTCTACATTCATGTCTTGGGTCCATAAATCTATGCGCATTGCATTCTGTTGCAAGCCATCAAAAATGCTAAGCATCATTCCTTTGGCTTGTTCTTTGCCATTAAAATCGGCATCGTCTGCATCCCACTCAATTAAGATGGGAAGATTCTCTTTGTCTAAATGAACGTCTACTCTAATTTGTGAGGTTTTTACTACCTCTTTTTTTGCTTCACTCATGCTAAATTAAACTGATAATTGATTTTTTATGTTTTCTAAAAATTTCTTGATGTCGGTTAGCCTTTCCTTTATTTCTTGCAAGTCTGCCTTTTGGTTACCCTCTTTTAAACGCTCTTTAGCGCCCTGCAAAGTAAAGCCTTCTTCTTTTACTAAATGATAAATTCTCTTTAATACCTGTATGTCTTTTTGGGTAAACTTGCGCGTTCCACCTTCTGTTTTCTGAGGTTTAAGCTGTGGAAATTCCTTCTCCCAAAAGCGAATAAGAGAAGGAGCAACTTGTAACTGCGCTGCCACTTCTCCAATGGTGAAATGAATTTTTTCTATGTGCTCTGGCGTGCTCAAATAATTTAGTCAAATGATTGGCCCTCACGCGAGGCAAGTTCTCTAATAGCTTGGTATTCTTGTTCGGTAAGGTCGTTAAAGAAATAATTAATAGGGTTTACCTTGCGCTCACCTTTAATTACTTCATAATGCACATGGGGCGCGGTAGAGGTTCCGGTTGAACCAACATATCCTATCAACTCTCCACGTTTTACTTTCTTTCCTGGTTTGCAAACCATCTTACTCATGTGGGCATACAGCGAAGAATAACCATAGCCATGGTTAATTACAATATGGTTGCCATAGCCGTTTCCGTTTTCTGCTGTGGTAACCGTGCCATTACCTGTTGCATAAATAGGTGTGCCCTTGGGTGCCGTAAAATCTATGCCCGAATGAAATTTATGGGTTTTAAAAATAGGATGTATCCTATACCCATATCCAGAGGCCATGCGCGTTAAATCTTTATTGCTAATAGGCTGTATCGCTGGTATGGCAGCTAAATAATCGGTTTTGTTTTTAGCCATCTCCGTTAATTCGTCAAAACTCTTAATTTGTGCATCTACCAAACTGCTCAAATGGGCAATCTTTTGGGACAAGGCAATAAGTTCTTCAGAATTGTTGAAACCATCTAAATCTCTGTATTTATTAAGATTGGGAAGGTTCTCAATATCGGTGTTTATCTCCATTGGTTCGGCTTCAAAAATGGCGCGATAGATATTCCTGTCTCGCTCTTGTAACTCTTTCATTATGCCATTTAATTGCGATATCTTTTGGTTCAATACGTTAATTTGGTAGCGGTATTGATCGTTTTCTCTTTTTAAAATGCGCTCCTTGGGAGAGTCTATAAATGTATAGGCCACAAATACCATAATGCCCCCCGCAACTGCCGAAGCAGATAGAAACCCAAACACACGAAGCACTAAACTCCATATATTGGTCCCTACTTTCTCAAAGTCGAGTTTATGCGGATTATAAAAGTATTTTATTTTTGCCAAGTTTTAGCTTTTTCGGGTCAACAAAAATCAACTACTTTGCATGCCGGGGTTTTACTTGCAAAAATTGAAAGGCTACGAAGATAATTTTTTAAAGTTAAAACCTATATGTTTAACTACAAGTGTTTGAATATCAATAATGAAGTCTAGCGAAATACGCCAACAGTTTTTAGATTTTTTTGCCTCTAAGGTGCATCAAATAG
>VEQB01000511.1 GCA_018883485.1 Bacteroidota bacterium | reverse complement strand
GAATTAGGTGAAACTACATTTGGTTTTAGATAATATTTTAATTTTAAGTTAAGTTTTAGTTTAACATATCACAATTTTTCATAACTATTATCTCAATTATTTATGGGTGACTAAATCTTTGCTATGATTTTAAATTTCTCTTATTCATATTAATTTTCATTCTTCAAATCATGGATATCATTTCGATTATTATCCCCTGTTATAATTATGGGCACTTTATACGTGAAGCGATAGAAAGTATCAACGTGCCTTCTGAATTTAAATATGAGTTGATCATTGTAAATGATGGTTCAACTGATAAAAATACTATTGAAGTTTTGAAAGCACTTGAAGAAGAAGGTTTTTTTGTAATTAACCAAGTAAATAAGGGATTAAGTGCCGCTAGAAATGTTGGCATTGCTGCTGCATCTGGTGAATTTATATTGCCTCTTGATGCTGATAATAAGCTGCTACCTAATTATATCCCGTTAGCTATTAAGGCACTGAAAGATAACCCTGATTATTCAATTGCATATGGTATTGGCGAATATTTTGGAGGTAAAACTGGAATTAAAGGAACTAAGCCTTTTACGCTGCATGATTTAATGACTATGAATTTTATTGATGCTTGTGCTGTTTACCGAAAATCTGCTTGGAAAGATGTAGGAGGCTATGATGAAAGTAAAACCATGCGACTAGGTGTGGAAGATTGGGAATATTGGTTACATTTAGCATTTAAAGGTCATAAGTTTTATTTTTTAAATGAGGTTACTTATGAATATAGAATTACAGGAACTTCGATGGTTGATAAGGATACAAGCCCAAACTTTAATTTGTTGAAGAAGTATATTCAGGATAAACATTCATACTATTTAAATCATTTTGCCCCTAGGGATTATTATTTGATGAAGTTTAAAGCTAGTCCATTTGTTTTTTGTTTGAAGTTATTTTTGTTAACTTGGTTTGAGTCTTACTATAACAAATTGGTGGAGTCTAAAAGGATAAGGCCTTTTTGGTAGTTTGGATATATTACATTTTAAACTTATCTTAGTTAAAGTAAATGTAGATTTACATAAATATGAATAGGTTTATACTAATAATAATATTTCTATCTATTAGTTGGGTAGCCTTCTCCCAAGACCCCTGCATTTCATGCCTTTCAACCTCTCAAAACCTAAACATAGGGCTTGTGGCTTGCTACCCATTTGATGGAAATGCAAATGACCAGAGCGGATATAATAACCACGGAACAGTTAATGGCGCTTTGTTGGCTCCAGATAGATTTAATAACCCAAATAGAGCTTATAGGTTTGATGGGATAGATGATTTAATAAATGTTCCTAATTCACCAAGCTTATCGTCGGCTCAAAATACAATAACCATTGCGTTTTGGGCTAGAATAGAAGGGTGGGTGTTGCAATATGGAGTTAATTATGCCTCTACCATTAGCAAATCAAATTCACTTCTTAATTGTTCTTTCCGTTACTCTTTAACGCCTAATGGAGTTTCTATAATTAATGGAGGTAAAATTTGGAATGATTACACGACTTCTGCTACTAATGTTTTAAATAATTGGGATCATTATGCCATTACCACCAATGGCAATTTGATGAGATTTTATAAAAATGGCAATTTTGTTTCCCAAACTACTAACCACTCTGGCTTTACCTTTGATAATAATAATTCTTTACAAATTGGCAAAGACGATCCAGGAATTGTTGATTTTTTTAAGGGTAGTTTAGATGAAATTCGTATCTATAACCGTGAACTCTCCGCCTCAGAAATTGAAGCACTTTATCGGGGTACAACCAACCTCCCCTACAC